>CAYPYH010000013.1:0-15067 GCA_964415145.1 uncultured Gammaproteobacteria bacterium | reverse complement strand
CTGCCTTTTCTTTTGAAGGGCATGGGGACACATTGTGGTCAGGTAAAAATCTGTACTGCGGGTACGGGTTTCGAACAAGTGTCGAAGCGCATCAAGAACTGCGTGAGATTTTTGCCCGTCTCGGAGCTGATGTGAGTGTTGTACCGGTAGAATTGGTGGATGATCGTTTTTATCACCTCGACACGACGTTTTGTCCGCTCGACGACAAGCGCGCCCTTATTTACAAGCCGGGCGTATCAAAAAACGCTTTAGCAATGCTTGCAAAGCGTCTTGAATTGATTGAGGTGTCAGAAGTTGATGCGCTCAAGTTCGCGTGTAATGCGGTGGTGGTTGATAAGCATGTGCTTATTCCAGCGGGCGCTACGCAGACAAATAAAACATTAGAGTCGCTCGGGTACACGGTACACGAAATTGAAATGACCGAATTCATGAAAGGGGGCGGTGCGTGCAAATGCCTTTCAATGCCGCTTTCGTGAAGCTAGGCTCGAGGAGGAATTTTGCGCGGATCCACTTTTTCAAAAGGAACGGAAGTGTGGAATGGGCCTGTAGCTAGTGCGACCGCAGCAGAAGTGTCGCCAGTCACTACGTGACGGCGGCGCTTTTGCTTTAAGAGTTGGAATTTGGTTTCCGGGTGGCGTGTGAGATAGCTCATGAGCGAGTTCGCAACCAAATCACCTTGATTGTATAAATCCGCTTCGGGGCGCATGTACTTTTCAATGATCGGTGAAAGGAATGGGTAATGCGTACAGGCGAGCAGAATGGCGTCGTATTCATTATTCTTCGCATGGGCACCTTTGAGCTCGCGGATCACTTCCTGGGTCGCGTAGGGGCTTGTGGCTTGTCCTTTTTCAACGAGCGGCGCCCAGGTAGGGCAGGCGTGCATGGTTACTTTAATCGTAGGGTCGATTTTTGCTAATTCTTTTTCATAGGCCTGGCTCGCAACAGTCGCAGGGGTCGCGAGAATCAAGAGATTTTTGTGGCCTAGGCGTACGATTTCTTCAATCGTTGGGCGCACAATGCCAAGTACTTTGTGGCCAGGGTAAAGTGGCACTAATTCTTGTTGTATGCGGCGCAGTACGGTCGCAGACGCAGTATTGCACGCGTACACCACAACGGGGCAGCCTTGTGCAAAGAGCCATTTGGTTCCCGCTTCTACGTGTGGATATAATTCTTTTTCATCTTTGTTTCCGTAGGGTGCATTTGCAGAGTCGCCAAAATACAAAGTGTCATAAAGAGGGAGTGCATGCTGCACTGCGTCTAAAATGGTGAGTCCACCCACCCCTGAGTCTAAAAATCCAATTGGTCCCATAGTTATTTTTCAGTCCATTCTAAGAAGAGCCGTTTTTGAAAGGTTCCATTTTTGCTTGCTTTTGCTTCCTTCACTTCCGTGACTTGTTCGTGCGTTATTTGCAACTCCGTCATGAGTGTTTCAAGCACTTCTTGAACATCTGCGATTTCTGCAATGAGTGCTTCACCTTCCGCCTCGGCAAGCTCGCGTGCTTCTTCGACCACCTTTGCCTTTAGGGCGGCGATGTACTCGGTGGGCTCTAATTCCCGAATCGAGGCTATCGCATTGTCTGCTGCGATTTTCTCAGGAATTCGATCGCGGATGAGTTTGTTGAATTCGCGTCTTTCCATGTAGGGCTAACATTACGCTATTTGGGGCTATAAGGCAATAAAAAGTGCTCCGCGACCAGGGGTGGCGAAGCGATGTGGCCTAGATGATTGGAATTTTGAGGCGCCCTGCGATCACGATGGTGTCGCCGCGCTTCAAGGGAATGCGCTGTCCATCTGAGGGCGTTGGGGTCACAAAATGTCCTTGGCTGCCCAAGACTTGGGTTCCGTTCGTGGATCCGAGGTCTACCAGGTACCAATTGCCTTGCTCGTAGAATATGGCAGCGTGAATTGCTGAGACCGCCTTTTCGATGAGTGCGATGGTGCTGTGATGGCTGCGACCAATGGTGACCACCTTGCGCTTCGGGGTCAGGACGATGCTCGCGCCAAGGATTGGTTGGCAATGGAGTGTGCGCATCTGTGTACGCAGCGCGATAGTGTGCGGGTCGCGGGCGATACCGGCGATATCAACATGGGTCATGTGTGCTCCAAGAAAGAGTGTACGAGCAGATCTATCATGAGTGGTGGCGCTTAGTCAACAAAAAGCCCCTCGTAAACGAGAGGATTTTTGTGGTGCACCCGGCACGACTCGAACGTACGACCCCCAGCTCCGCAAGCTAGTGCTCTATCCATCTGAGCTACGGGTGCATATAGCGGAACGCTAGAGTTTATACACCTTTTTCATGACATCTGTCAAGATTTCGTCTTCGCGCTCAATGTTTTCGGGTAGTACTGGAAGTAGGGCGTCACGAATGGCCAATGGATCTGCGTTTTCAAGCTCAATGCTCTTAAGGGGGATCCACCAGCGCTTAAAGTCGATATATAGCACGGTTGAATAAGGGGGCTTGTAGATGATTGAGAAATCCTTCAAGTCATCGTATTCGTAAAAGCGGCTGCCTACGACGACGCCACCGGTGGTGATGTGGATTTCCACACGCTTTGGCTGCTGAGTGCTGTTAACGATCATAAGCACGCCAATCATGAGCACGATCAGCGCAAAGAGCGGATTAGAGGTAAAGAGGGCATAGGCAATGAGCCCCGCAATAACGAGTACAATCGTTAAATACCAACGCTTAGAACGTTCCATGGGAGGGAATTCCCAGGCTTCCCAATTCACGAGCTGTTCGCCGGCGTCTACGCCCGGATCTTGCGAATCTTGGGTATTTTGAGGAGTTTGATCCATATACACACAGTATACCAGAAAGGGGGCTTGAAATCATTTTCGCTTTCGTGTAATCTACGCCTCGGAGAGATGGCTGAGCGGTTGAAGGCAACGGTCTTGAAAACCGTCGGGGTGAATAGCCCTCGCGAGTTCGAATCTCGCTCTCTCCGCCATGAAAATGCCCCAGCGTAAGCTGAGGCTTTTTCATATCTTCATTTAGTATTGTGCGGTTACATCTTCGCCAACCGTATAGCTTGCAAAGAATGAGTCTGGAATGTCACGGATCAGTTTTGCCCATGTTGTTCCATATAGCGCTTCTCCAATATACGAACTCGACACATAGTGTAATAGTCCGCCTTTTGATACCGCATACACCTTAGGACTACTTGGAATTTTTACCAGGTAAGTGCCGGGTTTATAAGTAACGACACCTTTTAATCTTATTTTTCCAAGTTCTTCTACCGTAACGTATGTTACGTTATCGAAATTCGTATACCAAGAAAAATAGGTGCTTTCATTTTGGAAGGCATAACGCGCACCGTTTTGTCCGCAGTAATAGACGGTACTTGATTCTTGCGTACGAATAAGCGAATTTGATTCACACAGCACTTCGCCAATTGCGGGTGGAATGTCTAGGTCGCTATTAATGCTCACCGCTGCCGCAAGTTCCGCTTTGGGGTCGTAAGAAAAAACAGGTTCTGCTGAATATGCGGCAAATAAAGATTCGTAAGGATTCATGACATTGCCGTCTAGGTCATACATTTCAAAGTGCAGGTGTGCGCCGACATTTTCAGCATTTCCACTGTCACCAACCCAGCCGAGTAAATCACCGCGCTGTACGCGTGATCCTCGCTCAATACCAGGAGCATAGGCGTACTGCGGTCCACCCACGCCATCGTCTGTTCCCGGGGTGTCATTATTGATGTGCAGGTATGAGAATTTGTATCCATTGTCGCCTCGTAGACTAATGTTATATCCATAATCTGGTTCTTGCATGGGAGCATTTGTAATCACGCCATCGGTTACGGCAATGATAGGGGTCATCTTATCTGCCATGATATCGGTTGCTAGGTGGGTTCGCCCGCCACTGCGAGGGGAGTCATAATCATTACTAAAACTAACATCACCTTGCACAGGAAAAGCGATGTCTATGGTCTCTTGTGCAAAGGTTATTTGAGGGATGAAAAGCGCGAACATGAGAGCGATAAAAATCTGTTTCATGGACTAAAAGGATAGCATTTTTAGCTGATTTTTGCAATAAAAAATACCTCAGATTACACTAAGGTATTTTCTTGTAAGCTATTTGATCCAAACCGTTTTTACATTCACAAATTCCTTTAGTCCTTCTTCGGCAAGCTCGCGACCAAACCCTGAAACGCCGGTTCCTCCAAAGGGAAGGCGAGGGTCGGACTTTACGATACCGTTTACGAATACGCAGCCCGAGTGAATGCGTGGGGCGAGGCGCTTGGCGAGTTCAAGGTCCGTGGTCCAGATGCTGGCGCCGAGCCCAAAGCGATTATCGTTCGCAATGCGAATGGCATCTTCAGTGTCAGTCGCGCGAATCACGCTCGCAACTGGTCCAAATAATTCCTCTTCGTAGGCAGCTTGACCTGGGAGCACATTGGTAAGAATGGTTGGGGCAAGGAAGTTGCCTTCACGATCGAGTTTTGCGCCACCTAGTTCAATGTGAGCACCAGCAGCTACCGAACGATCGATTTGTCCTACTAGTTCGAGCAATGCTTTTTCGTCCACAAGCGGGCCCATGGTGGTTGCAGGGTCGAGCGGGTCGCCAATGACCGCGGCAGACATTTCTTTTTTGAATGCATCTAAGAAGGCGTCGTACACTTCGCTTACGACGATAAAACGTTTTGCTGCAATGCAGCTTTGCCCATTATTTTGTAAGCGTGCTTTTGCGCCTAGTTGTGCGGCGAGGGCGATGTCGGCATCTGCTAAAACGATAAATGGATCGCTGCCACCGAGCTCAAGCACGCTGCGCTTAATTAAAGATCCAGCGAGTTCGGCCACTTTACTTCCTGCGTATTCGCTTCCGGTAAGCGCCACTCCTTGAACGGTTGGGTGTTTGATGACTTCAGCAACCATACTTGATCCAATCGCCAGGTTTTGGAATACGCCAACAGGAGCCCCTGCGTCGGTAAATAAATCTTCAAATGCTTGCGCGCATTTTGGAACATTGGACGCGTGTTTAAGAACGCCTACATTTCCGGCCATGACTACGGGTGCTGCAAAGCGCATGACTTGCCAGAAGGGGAAGTTCCACGGCATCACCGCTAAAATAACTCCCAGCGGTTCATAGGTGATGTAGCTTTCTGATGCATCGCTTGCGGCTACTTTCGGTGACAAAAATCCTTCTGCGCGTTCGGCATAGTAATCACAGGCAGTTGCGCATTTTTCGACTTCAGCAATCGCTTGGGTAATTGGCTTTCCCATTTCAAGAGACGCAAGTTTCCCAAGTTCGGGAGCGCGTTCGCGACAAAGTTCGCCGACGCGGCGTAGTAATGCGGCGCGCTGTGTAAACGTACTCTCGCGCCACGTGCGCGCCGCCGCTTCGGCCACCTTCAATTTCTCTTGCAATTGTACTGAATCGAGCTGCATATTATTTTATTAAATGTTCGTTAAACGAATAATCAATGGGTACTTCAATCAAGTGCACGCCTGGCGTTTCAAGGGTGTGTGCTAGTAGTTCTTTTAAGTGACCTGGATTCTCCACGCGATATCCGTGCGCTCCATAACTTTCTGCATATTTCACAAAATCCGGATTGGTAAACTCAAGTCCGAAATTCGGTAAGTTCATGCCACCTTGTTTCCATTTAATCATTCCGTAACCACTGTCATTCAAAAGAAGTACAGTGATGTTGAGACCTAATCGCACGGCGGTTTCCATTTCTTGAGAATTCATCATAAACCCACCGTCTCCTGCAACAGCGATTACTTTGCGATCAGGGTAAAGCATTTTGGCGGCAATGGCTGAAGGGAGTCCAGCGCCCATGGTTGCAAGCGCATTGTCTACAAGTAATGTATTTGGTTGATGCGCTTGGTATCCGCGTGTGTACCATAATTTATACATTCCATTGTCTAGACAAACGATTCCGTCAGATGGTAATGCGGCGCGTGTTTCGGCAACAATACGCCCAGGGTTCATTGGGAAGGCGTCCGAAGACGCGTGGCCAGCAATATGCGTGAAAAGTGTTTCGCGTGCTTTAAGAAACGGCGCAAAATCCCAATGTGCTTGAGGGGTAATGCGTTCTTTTAATTGCCAGACCGCATTTGCAATGTCACCAATGACGGACAATTGTGGGAAATAGATATGGTCCACTTGTGCAGAAAGGAAATTTAAATGAATCACGGTGCGTCCGCCACGCTTCATAATGAATGGTGGTTTTTCAATCACATCGTGTCCAACGTTCAAAATCAAATCCGCTTGGTCGACCGCTTCATGCACCGCGTCTCCACTCGAAAGTGCGGCAGTTCCAATATAAAGCGGATGCGTTTCGTCGATCACGCCTTTTCCAAGTTGTGTATTGAAAAAAGGAATGCCCGTCTTGTCTACAAATTCTTGTAGCATTTTTGCGGTGAGTTTGCGGTTCGCGGCGGCTCCAATCAAAAGAAGTGGACGCTTTGCGTTTTGAATTGCTTCTACGGCGCGCGCGATTGCTTTTTCTTCAGCTACCGGTCGGCGCGCGCGCTCAATCTCAAATGGTTGATCGTCAATCACTTCCTCTGCAATGTCCTCGGGTAATTCTAAATGCACGGCACCTGGGCGTTCTTCTTCGGCGCGGCGGAATGCCTCGCGAACCGACGCCGCCATCATGTCACCATTCACGATCTGGCGCGTATATTTTGTAATGGGCTTCATGATTTCAACCGTGTTCACGATTTGGAATGCACCTTGCTTACTCTTTTTGATTGGTTTTTGACCTGTAATGAAAAGCACGGGCATTCCACCTAATTGAGCGTAGGCGGCCGCGGTTACAAAGTTTGTGGCTCCAGGTCCAAGCGTTGAAAGCGCTACGCCTGGTTTTCCAGTTAATCGCCCAAAGGTGGCTGCAATAAACCCAGCTGACTGTTCATGCCGTGTTGGAATAAAGGTGATACGAGAGGTACGGAGTGCTTCTAGGAAGGCAAGATTTTCTTCGCCAGGAACTCCAAAGATATGGGTAACTCCTTCGTTTTCGAGACATTTTACAAATAATTCTGCTACGTTCATACCAATTTAGGGTAGCCGTTTTAAAGGAATGGCGCAAGCGATTTTCTTAAGATAAAAAAGAAGACCAGCTATCAGCTGATCACGGTACGGGAGAGCGAATTGTGGTCTTGAGGATTCAGACTTGGAGAGCCATGATACGGGGGTCACTTGGCTTCGGGACGACCCCATGCTTCTTGAGGAGCCATTCGGCCACCATGACACGCGAACCGATGCAGTCGGGAACTACACTGCCTTCGTCGATCATGTTGAGCTCGACGCCGTGTCGTCCACGCCTCTTGAGGTACACGCGCTCGCGCTCGATGTCGAGCGTGAACTCGCGGCCAAGCGTTGTGATATGCACGGTGTCTGGGAAGAACCCGCGCCCATTGAGGGTGCCTATGCGGTAGGCGGTTACTTCGCCGGTCTTCGGGTCGACGACGGCGTAGATCACGCGTCGCATGTTCGTAGGCATTGCGAAAATGTCCCAAGGTTGAATGGATGCCATCTAAAACACCTCCGCGGGTATACCTAGCATGCCGTATAGTTTACTGTCAACGCACAGCGCCCTGTAAAAAAGAAGAGCCTTTCGGCTCACGCACATGTTAGTGGACGGATGCTTGGACCTTACTTGCTTTGGGTGCGCTTCCAGTTCACCATTGCCGCGATGAAGGGGAGACAGACGGTCAGAAGCAGGGCGATTCCCACGAAACTACGTTCACATGTGGGGAGCATGGTGTGATTCCTCCTATTGCTTAGGGTTTGTGGGGCTTTCTTCGTCGTGGTCTTGGTTGAGCACCATGTTCAAGGTTCTGCACGTGTCCACGAGGGACACGAGGCAAAGTACTGCATACCCCATCGCCGTAGCGATGATTTGCTAGGTTTCCATGGGGCCTCCGCGGAGGTTTTTATCATAAACTAAGTCGCCAGGTCAACCGTGCGCTTGAAAAATATATCGACATCGGTTATACTCCGAAAATTATGGCAGGATCATTAGACACAATTGTGAAGCGCCTTAAGGGAATTGGTCCCGCAAAGGGGGCTGAATTAGAGCGTATGGGCCTTAAAACTCTTCGTGATATTTTGTTTGATTTCCCATTTCGCTATGACGACTTGTCTGAAGTAATGGTGATCGCGGCGGCTCAACCTGGAAAAAAGGTGACGATTCAAGGAACGATCAGCGCTATTGAAAATCGTCGTAGCAAAAAGAATCCACGCATGATTGTGACTGAAGCGATTGTGGAAGACGGCACGGGACGCATGAAGGCGGTATGGTTTCACCAAGGATTTTTGACGAAGACTTTGAAGGTAGGGAAGAATGTTTCGCTTTCAGGAAAGGTTGACGATACCTATGGATTTTCGCTTGTGAATCCAGCGTATGAAATTACAGGAAATCAGTCGGTAACAAAGCATACGGGTCATATTGTGCCGATTTATCGCCTTACGGGCAGTCTTACGCAAAAGTTCCGTCGTGGTTTGGCTGAAAAGGCAATTGAATCTGGGGCCAGCGAATTGCACGAATGGTTGCCAATCGACATCGTAAAGCGCGAAAAGTTTTTAACGCCTGTGGACGCGGTGAAGTTCATGCATTTTCCTAATTCAAAAGAATCAGAGCAAATTGCTTTGCGTCGTTTGAAGTATGAGGAATTTTTGCTTCATCAGCTTTTGCACGGAAAAGCACGTCGTGAAATCAAATCAGAAAAGGCTCCGCGTATTCCGTTTGACGAAGCGCTTATGCAAAAAATGGTAAAGCGCTTACCGTTTAAATTAACGGACGCACAGAAAAAAGCGATTTGGGCGATTATTAAAGACATGGAACGCGAAGAGCCAATGAACCGTTTGCTCGAGGGCGACGTGGGAACAGGGAAGACCATTGTGGCAGCACTTGTTGCACACCATGTGGCAGCGGCGGGGTATCAGACGTCTATGCTGGCGCCGACCGAAATTTTGGCAGAGCAGCATGCGAATGGATTAGAAAAAACATTTGGTGATCTACTTTCGATCGCCCTTTTTACACGCACAAAGCGTCGTATAAATGGAAAAGAAGTGACCAAGGCGCAGATGTTGGACGCACTTCGTAATGGGAAGGTTGATTTGGTTATTGGAACGCACGCGCTTCTAAGTCACGACGTGTTATTTGATCGCCTTGGGTTTATTATTGTGGACGAGCAGCACCGCTTTGGTGTGAGTCAGCGTAAAGCACTTAAGGATCGAGAAGGGGACAAGGACGGAATTCCACATTTACTTTCTATGACCGCTACGCCAATTCCGCGTTCGCTTGCGCTTGTGCTGTATGGAGATTTAGATCGTTCCATTTTAGATGAATATCCAGCGGGACGAAAACTTATCGAAACGCAACTCATTACTGCTCGTAGTGATGCTCGCGCGTATGCGCATATGAAAGAAGAAATGCGTGCGGGTCACCAGGTATTTGTAGTATGCCCTTTGATTCAAGAAAACGATGCGCTTGGAACGCAGTCGGTAGAAGAGGTGTATAAGAAATTTAAAGGAGGGGAATTTGAGGATTTTGAAATAGCGATGTTGCACGGACGATTGAAGACAAAAGAAAAAGACGAAGTCATGGCGCGTTTTGCATCGGGTGAAGTAGACATGGTTATTTCTACCACAGTGGTCGAAGTGGGTGTGGATATTCCAAATGCAACAATTATGTACATTGAAGGAGCGGAACGTTTTGGATTGGCCCAGCTTCACCAATTGCGTGGGCGCGTGGGGCGAAGTGACCTGCAAAGTTATTGTTACTTGAAGGCGTCGGGGGAATTGGGGCCAGTCGCTAAAGAACGTTTAGAGTCATTGACTCGTTGTCATAATGGATTCGAACTGGCGGATATTGATTTACGTTTGCGGGGTCCAGGGAACATTTTTGGAACAGAACAGAGTGGATTTGAACAGTTTAAGCTCGGATCTTTTGCCGATATGGACCTTATTTCCATGGCGCGCCAGGACTCAAAAGACTTATTGGATGAAAATGAAGAGTTGGACAAATGGCCTCTTTTAAAGAGCCGTTTGAACGAATATGTCCAAGAAGTTCACTTCGAATAATGGCTAATATTAGCGCATAAGATGCCGTTTTGTCTTGACAAAACGGCATTTTTTTGCTATAGTATTCCTCCGTTAAATGCATAGTCGTACCTACCGACGAGAACGAGCCCGGAAGCCACAGGAATGCTTGCCTGTTGCTTCCGGACCTGTCCTCTCCCGTCCCTCGTTCAAGTGGGCCATCGTGCCCCATGGAGTGCTCCGCATGATCTTCCGCATCCTGTTCTTCTTCGTCGTCGTCACCCCCGTGGCCGCGTACGCCTGGTCTCCCGTCTTCGCCAACCTGCCCGGCGCGCTCGTGCTCCACTAGGAGTGCTTCGAGTGCCCCGGGTTCCCCCTGACCAACTCTGGTCGGGGATCCTACAATTCACACAACTCGTTTGTGTGCAGTGTAGGCAATCCGCCTACCTTGGAGCTCTACATGTTTCGCGCTTTCCTGTTCCTGGCTCTTTCTGGGTGCACCGTCGAGACCTACCTCAGTCCCACTCCGGTGGTGATTGTGGTGGTCGAGGCGGGGGACGACACGGACGTGGCTGCTTCGGCGGACACGGACGTGGCGACCGGTGACACCGATGTGGTCGACGAAGATGCGTGCGAGTTGTGGGACCTCAAGTCTCGCTACCCGTGGCATCCCGTCAACCCGCGGTACTCCGCGTCCCTGCCGTCCTTCGAGTTCGATACCGTTGGGGTCTACTACCCCGCGGCGTCGCACGAGATGGCGGTGGGGTCCGGAACCTTCCACACGGCCGATGGTTGTGGCGAAGGGTACACCGTGCCCAACCTGTACTTCCTCTTGGAGGGGGTGCCGCAAGACACGCCGGCCTCTGACACCATGGTTCGCTTCTCCTTCGAGGGGCAGCCGTGGGTCGAGTTCGCGTGCGATGCGCATCAACTGCAAGGGGAGTGGAAGTACACCTGTGATGCCTTCGGCCTCGGGGACCAATTCCTGGTCACCCCGAAGGACCAAGGTGTCGGGTTCGACTTCGACATCACTAACCTGCCAGACGTCCCTTCGGGGAATGATCTGCGTCTGACGATGTTCTTCCAGTGGGAGGACGTCGCGACGGGTGCTGGGACCTACACCTTCGGTGGAGGATTCCCGGCGATCGACAGTGAAGTGATGACGATCACCCCGACGGTGTCGGCCCCCTAGCCGACATCACTCAGGACTTCCATCCAACCTTCTTCCTTCCCGTGTCGAACACGGGGAGCCTACAATTCACACAACTTGTTTGTGTGCAGTGTAGGCATCCCGCCTACTTGGAGAGTCCCGCATGAACCGTTTCGCCCTCGTGTTCCTCATCGCCGGCGCCTGCTCGCAGGTGCCCGACGTGAACAACTACAACTCGACGACCATCGTGGAGGCACCGGCTCAGCCGGACGTCGACACACAGGTCGAGACCCTCGACAGCGATGTCGTGGAGACCACGGACACCGACACGGCTCCGGCCGTCGACGTGCCCGACATCCTCGAGATCGACTTCACGACGGCGTGGGGCCCCATCGGCCACATCGAGCTCACCAAGGACACCGTCAACGGCGTCAACGTGGGCGGGTACTTGTTCGCCGTGGACGGCGACGAGCCGGTCACCGTGGCCGAGCTGCGCGTGCCCATGTGGTGGAGCCCCAACGGTGACGAGGTGTTCTACGGCTACGACGGGTGGCCGGCGACCGAGTTCATCGTCGGCTGTCAGCTCGTGAACGCTGCGCCGCCCTACAGCGGTGTGGTGGCCACGGCGCTGATCGACAACATGAACGGAGAGCTCGTCTTCAACGTGCCCTTCGCGGTGGAGCCGGGGCCGACCAATGGCCGGGTGATGAACGTGATCTGCGACTTCGTCGCCGTTCCGCCCATCACACCGACCCGGTTCGCCATCGAGCTGCCCATGATGGAGGGAGTGATCTCGGACGCCGACCGGCGTCCCGAGCTCCCCGGGTTCTCCGACGATCCGGGGAACTTCAATGGCGGCGAGTTCCCGAGCCGCTCGGTGACGCTCCCATACGACCGGTACCCCGGGTGCACCACGGATGCGTGGGACCCCGCGGTGCCGTCGGACCAGATCGACATCCAGTCGAGCCCGGTCGTGTACTTCGAGGAGTCGTCCGCCGACACCTACCCCTCGATCGAGTGGTGGACGCCGGTGGTCACGGCTCACGTCGACCCGCGCAACTGCGACCCGAACTACGAGGTCGCGTACGTGTTCCTCCAGGTGTGGTCCTCGGACCCGGACCGTTCGCTGATCGACATGGATCAGGCGCTCGTGCGCATGTCCGTCAACGGGCAGGCGACCGGCGACATGTACTGGAACGGATTCGTGCAGGGCACGCCGTTCGAGGGCATGGGTGGTGTGGGTGGTTACGGGTTCTCGTGGATGTCGCCTTCGTGGCCGGCGTCCATGGGAAGCGCTCGTGCCACCACGCCGCTGCTGCCCATGACCGGCGCTGGCGACCTGAGCTTCGAGATCGATCCGTCGGTTTTCAACGCTCAGCTCGACGGCAATATCGCGTGGGAGGACCGCAACCCGCTCGCGCTCAACATCAACGTGTACGTGACCTACCGGGACATCCGGACGGGCGCGTACTCGGACGTCCAGTCCTCGATCCAGAGTCTCACCATCAACTGGTAGGGCTCGTGGTCTCGCACGACCAACACGACAACAGTGCACTCTTGGCCGCCTAGTAGGGGAACTCCCCCAACGGCGGTCTTGTCTTTATATTTACAAAAATCATGTGGCGTGATAGGTCTATGCATGTCTTTAGTGCCCCGCAAAAGGGCGAGGAGTCGAGCATGGGTCGGAAATTGGATCAGTACTTCGATCAGCTGACGGTAAAGCTTCGGCTGAAGGCAGGAGAACATCTGGAGGAGCTCGAGCGACGCACGAGTCGTGGGGAAGTTCCATCGCGTACCGTGAGGAAGCGGGTGGATGGTGCATGGGTTGATGTGCCACGATCGGCTGAGGAGCGGCATCATGACATGCTGGCTCTCGAGAACACGCTGCGCGTGCACTTGGGCGCTCCGCAGCTCGAACGACGCATCTTGGTCGAAGTCGAACCCGGAACGACCTGGGAGAGTGCGCTTGCGGACTTTGAGCGAGCGACACATCCAGCTCCGTCTGTAGTGCCGTTCGAGATCGTTCAGGAGGTGAAGGATCTGAGCCCCATCATCGTTCCAGGGATCTACGAGATCACGACATGGTCGGATCCGGCAGGAGAAGGGGACCGGTCCATGGGTGATGTGCTCGATCACTTCGCGCAGCATCAAGCCGAGGCTTGGCTAGTGCCTGTGCTTCAGTGGTTCGCGGCCGCCAAGGGCCCCGTGTACTATGGTGCCATGGTGCCGAGTGGGGGCAATTCGCCACTGATTCCCGAAGGCAAGATCCTCGTTTTCGGCAACTATCAGCGCATTCGCTTGGCTCTCGAGCCTTACCCCGAGCGTGGTGCGGGAACGGGTTCCTACATCGGTGCCAAGTTCGTCCAGTAGCAGCGACTTTTGGTGACGCGCCGCTTAAACGTAAAGCCCGCCCGACGAAACATCTGTTTTCGAAGGGCGGGCCTCATTTTTTATTATACTTTCTGCGCCTATGTTTTCTTGAAAACTTCGCTGACCGTTTTTATATTCTTGCTGCTGAGCGCCACCTTGTACCCCTGTCTTTCAATTTCCTTAAGACGTCGGCTCAGTGACGGCACACTACGTAATTCTCCACTCAATCCAACTTCGCCTACAAATACCGCACCTTTTGGAAGTACATGTTTGCGATACGAGGAAAGCACGGCTGCAAGTACCGCTAAGTCCGCCGCGGTTTCACGAATCTTCATGCCGCCAACGACATTTACGTAGACATCATGTTCACCAAGTTGCACGCCAACATGTTTGCTTAACACGGCAAGTAGCATATGCATGCGGCCCACATCAAAACCTGTTGTACGGCGAATGGGATTTGGGAAAAAAGATTTTTCCACAAGCGCTTGAATTTCTACCAGGAAAGGACGATTACCTTCGATCACACAGGTGATTGCAGATCCCGGTGCTTCAATGCGCTCTTCCAAGAATTTAGCAGATGGATTTTCGACAGCGACCATGCCAAGTTCATTCATTTCAAATACACCAAGTTCGTCTACCGTTCCAAAGCGATGTTTTTGTACGCGGAGTAAGCGGTACGCGGATTGTGTGTCACCTTCAAGGGCAAGTACGGTGTCTACCAAGTGTTCTAGTGTTTTTGGTCCGGCAACGGCACCTTCTTTCGTGACCTGTCCAATGATCAAAACAGAAGTTCCGGTAGACTTTGCATAGCCAATCAATTGCGATGTAGCGGCGCGCACGGACGTTGGGGTCCCGGGAAGATTTTCCAATCCTTCCGCCAACATGGTTTGAATAGAGTCGATAATGACAAGTGAAGGGGTGTGTTTTTCAAGCGCCACAAGAACACTGCCGATGTCGATCGTATTAGAAAAAAGTAAATGTTGTGTGTCGAGCTTAAGGCGATCAAAACGCAATCGTACCTGACCTTCAGATTCTTCACCCGAAATATACACAACTGGTTTCTTGGCCGACGCTAATGCGCTTGCGATTTGTGCCACGAGTGTTGATTTTCCAACACCCGGTTCGCCGGCTAAAAGCGTAACAGAGCCCGAAACGAATCCACCCGAAAGTACGCGGTCCATTTCTGCAATGCCTGTAGGAATCGCTTCTACTTTTTTGCCCTTAGATGATGCTAGGGAGGTGAGAGTCGCAGATGGGGAAGTGTGCGTGCCGCTTTTATGGCCCTTGGGAGTATTGCTAGGTTTGCGTCCACCAATTCCGATGGGTTCTTCTTCGGCGCCACCTTCGGCAATCGTGCCCCATTTTCCGCATTGGCTACAGCGTCCTTGCCATTTCAAATATTGCGCGTCGCAGTGTGAACAAGTAAACATAGTTAAGGGGTTGGTTTTCCTACGGATACGCCGTATTTTACAACTGTTTGAATTTCGTTTCTGGTGATCGTTTGATATCCAGAATTCGGATCATTAATTGAATAGTCGCTACCCGTTTTTCC
>CAYPYH010000012.1:10752-15203 GCA_964415145.1 uncultured Gammaproteobacteria bacterium | reverse complement strand
AGTGGATGGCTCATCGATAAACTCGACTTGAAGGGCAAGCAAATTGGAAAAGCACAAATTAGCCCTGAGCACGGAAACTTCGTGGTGAATCTTGGGGGCGCAACGGCTGACGAAATCGCACAGCTTATTGCGATCGTAAAACACGAGGCTCAATTGCGTACGGGAATACATTTACAAGAAGAGGTACAATTAGTCGGATTTTAGTATGGAACGTCGCGAAGGTGGCATGGATCCAAAGTTAGCGGAAGCATTCAAAGCAGAGCGTGAATCTATTAAAGACACGGCATACGAATTCTTTCCTGACTATATTACGAAAGAAGTATTGGCGCCTAATTTTAATCTTGCGCCTAAGGAAATTTCCAACAAAGAGCTTGTGGAGATGCAGGAATTTTCGGTGAATGCTGGTGTGGAAATGGCGCGCGAAGCACAACGTTCAAAAAGTGAGGTTATTTTTATTGGGCATCACGATATTTTTCATGCGGCAGATATGATGCGGCGCACAAACGGAAAATCACCTTTATCTGAATTTGTTTCTACACCACGCCCAGAGAGGTATATTAATACCGACATTATGCGCGATGAATTATATCCATTGCTTTTTCTAGCGATTGACGGCGAATCCCCACTATCCGTGGAGATCATGAGTGAGGATGGTCGTCAGCGCGTAAAAGAGTATTTAAAAAATACATTTGGACTCGAGGGACTCACTTCACTAGATGCACAGATTGATGAGGGGGATGCGGATGCACTGCAGGAGCTCTATGAAGAAGTCGTGAAACAAGTACTCATTGTAAATGGTGAGCGTGTGTTGAAGGATATAGGTCAAGACGAATTGATTGAGAAGCTTGTTGAAGACACGGAGGCCTGTTTTAAGGAAGGGAATTGGTCGGAACACTACCGTGCATTTGCAAAACGCGTATTCGGCCAAGAATACAAAGAAAATCCACGTCTTTTCTTGGACCAGTTCTTACAAGATATTAGGTCATTGCCCAATCGTTCATAAATTGTCATAATTATAACGTATGCAAATCGTAGAATTTAAAGGAACAAATCTGGAGCTTACCGAAGCAATTAAGGACTATGCGACCGAGAAGCTAGGAAAGATTGCGACGATTCTTGACGGTGTCGAACCAGCTGATGTGCGATTGGACCTTGGAAAGCCGAGCAATCATCATCACAAGGGGGATATTTTCCGTGCAGAAGTAAATTTACAGATTCCAGGGGCGGTACTTCGTGCAGAAAGTGAAACAATCGATTTATATGCGGCGATTGATGAAATGACAGATCGTTTGCGTGCGCAAGTGGTGAAATGGAAAGATAAGCAAGGAGAATAGGTAAGAAGCCCGCGGCCGACGGCCGCGGGCTTTTCGTTTACCCTTCCCAAGATTTGTGCGATACTGTACGTATATCGTATATGTTTTTCGAAGAAGAACGTCAAACTGGATTTAAGGGTCTCTTGTCGCGCATGCGCTTATATTTTGTCCCGCATGAGCAAAATGACTTTGTTCCAAAGGTAGCTCAGCACAAGCTCTTGTTCGGTTATAGCTTTGTGCTTTTGGCACTGAAGCTTGTTTCCTTGCTTTTGCTTATCTTTCTTCCGGCAGCAAGTCTGTATTCGAGTGCTATTACGCGTACAAATATTTTAGCGCTTACAAATGCGGCGCGTGCGAATACGGGTATTACCGACCTTACGCTTAATGGGGAGTTGAACCAGGCGGCTCAAGCCAAGGCGAACGACATGGTGAGTGAACAGTATTTTGCGCATACGAGTCCCGCGGGGCTTACGCCGTGGCACTGGATTCGTGGGTCAGGGTATGAATATCAGTTGGCGGGAGAAAATCTTGCAGTACATTATGCTCAGTCCGAAGAAGTACAGTCTGCATGGATGGCGAGCCCTTCGCACCGCGCCAATATATTGAACGCACGATTTGAGGAAGTTGGTATTGGTATCGCGAGTGGTACTTTTGAAGATTTTGAAACAATGTTTGTAGTACAGATGTTTGGTCAGCCAAAAGAAGTAGTAGCGCCGACTGTGGCGACAGACACTGCGCCCGTTGAAAAGGCGGCTACCTTGGAAGCTCCTGTAGATATGCCAGAAAGTACTCTCGTTGCATTAGCGCCTCTTGTGGCGGGAGAAATCACAGAGCCAGACGTAGCGTCGCCAATTGAAAGCGTTTCCATTCAACCTACGGAAGAAAAGGATGTATACAATGTGCGCTTGGCCGTGAAAGATGCTGAGCAGGCGAATATTGTGCGCGAGGGGATTGTTACCAAACTAGAATTAACCAAGGAAGGGGAGTTTTCGGGTACTATTCGGTCTGAAAGCGCGATGCGCGGAGACGGTCTTGTGATCGCATCTGTTCTTATGGGAGATGGTTCTTATATCACCGAACCGATTGCCTTATTTTCAGAAGACACAGACGCGGCAGAATTTTATGCCTTTGCGCCTGTTGACCACGTGAAGCTATTCAAATTTATCGAAGTGAAGATTGTGCAAGACGGAATTGCACTTGTTTATGTGGCGGCTGTGATCTTTATTTGTGGACTATTGCTACTTACTGTACTCGTACGTTTTGAACATCAGCGACATTCGGTGAATGCACACTTGCTTGTGGTGCTCTTGTTGGCGGCTATCCTATTCGTTCTGTAGCGACTGTAGCTGAGCAATGGCAACAAAGCGTTTCTTTGCTGTACCCACGGGGTAGGAGGTTTGCAGGGTGAGAAGGGATTCTAATCCTTGCGCGAGTACAGAGCGATCATCTGATTCTATGATGCGCGTTTCGCGAACGATATAGTGAAAGGTGCCGCCTATTGGATCAGCGATATAAATATCCGTCCCTATTTGAATCTCTGGGAGATGCGCGAATACGGTTTTATAGTCACCCTTGCTCCAGGTGAAATCGCTGGAGTGGCCAAAAAAATAGGCATTGCCTTGGGCGCCAATATCCGCGGTACCAGGGTAGTGAACGACGCCATCTTGAAGCGCTTCTTGAAAGTCCGACTCAGTCATTCCTATTGTGTAAATGACGGGTGCCTGAATACCTAAGGTAGGAATGGTAAGCGTATTGGGTGGGAGAGTGACATCGGTATTCATGGGGGCATTTGGCGGAGGAATCGGGGCGGGTGTAGGTGTTTGAATAAAAAAATAAGAAAGGCCAATGAATCCGATAATGGGCAAAAGCGCGGCAATAATGCCGCGCTTTTCTGAATCCAATCTATTTAACTTCATACGGGCGTTTCGCAAGAGCGATGCCAGTGAGAAGAAGTACTGCGAATCCAGCCATTGGGAGTGACGCAGATCCACCGGTACGTGGAAGTTCATCCGTTGCCCCAAGAACTTGTGGAATAGGGGCGAGGACTACGGGTTCTTCGATAATTTCGTCTGTTTCACCAAGGACACGAGGAGCTGGCGCGCTTGGGGTAGGTGAGTGGCTTCCGCTACCACCAGTGCCACCGCTGCTTCCGCTGCTACTTGTCTTTGTCACGTCATTGATAATGAGCTGACAGGTAGAGTCATTTCCTGGAGTAATGGTGACCGAACCGTCAGATCCGCAGTCTAAGCTATATGATTTTCCGTATCCAGCGCTTACTACAATGCGGAATGCGGCGATTGCAGGACCAATATAGTCTTCCGTTACTTCGTATACACCAGGCGCATATGCATGTGTCGAACCTGGCTCAACTTGTTCTCCGCCTACGTAAATATCAAAGTCATCTGGTGAGTAGTCTCCGCCATCGTCATTGATGATCTCAAGAGTTACGGTAAGGGTTCCTGTTTCGTCTGGTTGGTCTCCGCCACCACCATTGTCGGTTTCGTCGTCTGTGTCCTCGTCTCCGCCACCAGTATCTTCGGTGTCGTCTTCAGCACCACAGGTAAGGGTGACAGTATCAATAAATCCTCCAAGTGAATTTTGTGTTCCTGCGGCGGCGAATGTTACTTCGTGAGCGCCTGCAGATTGATTGCTAAGGGCGATGCTGTGTTGTGTCCATGTGGCAGGAGCTGATCCGTCTACGGTAAGCATAAGGGCATTGTCCCAGTACACATTGACCGTATTGTCACCAGCCGATTCTGTACGAGGCATGTACCAGAATGAAAGTGTGAAATCACCAGCCGGCAATGTTACAGATTGAGACATGCTTGTGTTTGAGCTTTCCCCGTGGCTATCTAGCTCAATGTAGTGATTTCCGTCTTGAGCATTTGCTACAACTCCACTGTATTCTACTTCGATTCCTCCTCCCAATTCTGTGTACCAAGAGGTGGTAGGGAGAATATTGGTCCAAGGGAGAGTATTGTATACGTCCCAGTTTGGTAAGGTAGTTCCAAGGAGATTAAGAGGAATCGCGTTTACGATTCCGCTGCGTTCATCGGTGGCTTCAAAGCTTCCATTAGCCAAAATATTACTAAGTGAACATGCGTCCACTGGGGTTTCATCGTCGGTGTCTTCGTCTTC
>CAYPYH010000012.1:0-10652 GCA_964415145.1 uncultured Gammaproteobacteria bacterium | reverse complement strand
GTGTCTTCGTCTTCGCTCTCGTCATCCGTATCTTCATCTTCAGAGTCCTCGTCTTCAGATTCATCATCAGAATCCTCATCTTCGTCATCTGAGTCATCTTCGCTTTCATCCTCATCGTCTTGGTCTTCATCTTCTTCTGAATCATCCTCTGAGTCCTCGTCAGAATCATTTCCGTGACCATTATCTTCATGATCATCACCTTCTTCGTCATGGTGGTTTCCATTGTCATGATCTTCGGTATCTTCATCTCCAGAGCCCTCGTCTTCAGATTCATCACCAGAATCATTTCCGTGACCATTATCTTCGTGGTCATCACCTTCTTCGTCATGGTGGTTTCCATTGTCAGTATTCTCGTTCTCTTGATCATTGCCGCCATTGCCATTGTCGCCATGGTCGTCGTCATTGTGATCACCATCATTATTTCCGTTATTTTCGTCTTGAACGGCAATCGTAAATGCTTGAGCGGAAGGCACAAGAGCACCATTCGCAGTCGCGATACTCAATAGAGTTACGAAAATAATGAAGAAATTAGCCGGGCGTGAGCGCGAGAGCGTTTTTGGGGTATTTGTATTTGGATACATAATTTAGATGATTATGTGGGTAGACTATGGTGTTTGTGTGGTTTCGTCAATGGATTGCGGGGATAAAAAAGAGGGTCCGCGGCGTATAGCCACGAACCGTTCGTCGTTAGGGGAGCCCATTCACTTGTTGAGCAGGGCCTCCTCGGGAGCCAAGCTTTCAGCCAGGCGGCGGCGCATGAGGCGCATGGTGCCCAGGGTGGTCATGTGGGCCAGATGCAGGGTTCCAACCACGACCAGGACGATCATGAAGGTTCTGCTTTCGCGATTGGATGTGTTTCCGTTTTTGTCGACAGGTCTCAAAATGCCTCCAGAGCTGGGAGAACATACCTGAAAGAGGGTGACGTGTCAAGGGAAGCACCTGCAAATAAGGGTTGCAAGGAAAGGGCTTTTCCGGCACAATGGCCATATTGTATGAGTAAATTATTGAAGCTTATTTTTGGGGATCCAAATGAAAAGGTGCTAAAAACGTTCCAAAAAGACATTGATGCAATTAATGCACTTGAGGCCGAAATTCAGGCGCTCACAGACGAACAAATCACGCAGCACGGACAAGTACTTAAGGAACGCGTTGCGCAGGGGGCAACACTTGATGACGTAACGCATGAGGCTTTTGCATTGGTGCGCGAAGCAGCGCGTCGTACCCTGGGACAACGGCATTATGATGTGCAATTGATTGGTGGACTTGGTCTGCATCGCGGCATGATTGCTGAAATGCGTACGGGTGAAGGTAAGACGCTTACGTCAACACTGGCGATCTTTTTGAATGCACTTGAAGGTAAGGGCGTGCACGTGGTGACCGTGAATGACTACTTAGCAAAGCGTGATGCGGTGTGGATGGGTCAAATTTTCCAATTGCTTGGAATGAGCGTTGGGGTGATTCAGCACGAGGGTGGGTATCGTTATGACATGACCTTCACACAGGAGTCTGCGGAATTCGCTACCGCTGATGCGAATCGCGACGCGCATGGGGGAGCTACTATTTCTCAAGAATTTCTACGTCCCGTGATGCGTAATCTTGCGTATAATGCCGATATTACTTATGGAACGAATAATCAATTCGGTTTTGATTATTTGCGTGACAATATGGCGATGGACGCCGCGCAAATGGTGCAGCGTGGACTTCATTTTGCGATTGTCGACGAAATCGACTCTATTTTGATCGACGAAGCACGTACGCCACTTATTATTTCGGCGCCTGCCGACGAATCAGATGATTTGTATCGTCAATTCGCACAAATCGTACGCACACTTCAGGCGGAAACAGATTATAATATCGACGAAAAAATGCGTTCGGCTACATTTACCGACGCGGGGTTAAAAAAGATGGAGCAAACACTCGGCATTGAAAATATGTATGCCGAAGGAGGATTGAAATATATCCACCATGCAGAACAAGCCATTCGTGCGCATGCTATTTTCCGTATCGACAAGGACTATGTGGTTCAAGATGGTGAAGTAAAGATTGTGGACGAATTCACGGGGCGCATTATGGAAGGTCGTCGTTATAGCGAAGGGCTGCACCAGGCGCTCGAAGCAAAAGAAGCAGTTGAAATTCGTCGTGAAAGCCAAACGCTTGCCACGATTACATTCCAAAACTTCTTCCGTATGTATACGAAGTTGGGAGGAATGACAGGTACCGCAGAAACCGAAGCAGAAGAATTTTCAAAGATCTACAATCTTGAAGTATTGGTCGTTCCAACGAATAAGCCAATTGTTCGTAAAGATGAAAAGGATAAAATCTTTAAGGGCGAGGAAGGAAAATGGAAGGCGGTTGTTGAAGAGGTGAAGAAGCGTCAAGCGACAGGTCAGCCAATTCTTTTGGGTACTGCTTCAATTGAAAAAAATGAAATGCTTAGTACCTATTTGGCGCAGGCGGGCGTGAAGCATGAATTATTGAATGCAAAAAATCACGAACGTGAAGCGGAGATCATTGCGGAGGCCGGCCGCAAGGGTGCGGTGACCGTGGCGACCAATATGGCCGGCCGTGGTGTCGACATTAAACTTGGTGGATTAGACGCCACACCTGAACTACGCGAAGAAATTCGCGAGCTCGGAGGGCTTTGCGTGATTGGTACCGAACGTCACGAATCGCGTCGCATTGATAATCAGCTGCGTGGACGCGCGGGGCGTCAGGGTGATCCAGGGTTTACGCAGTTCTATGTTTCCATGGAAGACGACTTGATTCGTATCTTCGGAGGGGAACGCATGCGCAATTTAATGAATACGCTTGGAATTCCGGACGATCAGCCAATTGAAAGCGGCATGATTACTTCGTCACTCGAAAAAGCACAGCAACGTGTAGAAGGTCATAACTTTGATACACGTAAGCGCGTGCTTGATTATGATGAAGTGCTCAATAAACATCGTCGTTCTGTGTACGGTCGTCGTGCGAGTATTTTGCAAAATGCAGAGTTTGATACTCTTCGTGAAATACGTGACATGATCGAAAGAGAGGCGGAACATATTGTATTGTTCCATACGGGGGACTCTATTGAAATGGAAATCGTTCCAGCGTTACCAGATGAAGAAGTGGAAGGGGATCGTGATGTAAAGGAAATCATGGAAAGCTTACAAACACTGTGTGCGCTACCACAATCAACAGTGAGTGAGTTGCAGGTAATTTTAGGAGAGCTTTCACGTAATAAGGAGGTGCTTGCAAAGCAACGTGATGATATTTTGACAATCTTCACGGGACTCGTGGAAAAAGAATTAGCACAGGCGGTTCAGACTTTAGGAGAAAAGGAATTGAATGTTATGCTGCGTCGCTTGATGCTTCGCGCGATCGACCAGGCCTGGGTGGAACACTTGGAAACCATGCAGTACCTGCGTCGCAGTATTGGTTTGCGTAGTTATGGTCAGCGCGATCCATTGGTAGAATATAATCGTGAAGCATTCAATGTATTTAATCGAATGCAAGAAGATATCGATCGTCAGGTGGCAACAACCGCGATGCGTATTGTAAAACAGTCGATTGAAACAAATAAGATTTTAGACACGGCACCAAGTGTGATGGAGCGCGCAAAAGTGATTTTGCAAGGAGCGTCCGAAACAATGGAAAGAAAAGAAAGTGCTACACAAGAAAAGCGCGCGCGGCGTGCGGCAACGCAACTACTTTCGCAACAGCAGCAGCGTATGGGTAGCGGGCTAAGTGAAGAGCGTCGCGCAGCACTGCGTAAAAAACGTAAATAGAGAGACTTTAAAAACACCTCAGTAAAATGGGGTGTTTTTGTTTGAGTCGTCGTATGGGGCTTGATTTCTTCTGCCATATAGGGTAGCTTCGCCCTCGGGAGGTGTTACTTGGTACGTGGCACTTGGGAAGAAAGCGAATTCAATCAAGACGGTACGCGAGTCGAACTCAAGGACCGATTGGATGGCTGGAAGGCGGAATTGGAGGTGGAGCCAGCGGGACTGAAGACTCCGAACCTGATGCGGTCTACGGCTATCTGGGCCTTGATCCTGGCGGTGGCGGTTCCGCTGCTTGCGCTCACGACCTTTTTCCCGGTATTGGGCTGGATTCCGGCTCTCACATGCTTGGGGCTGGCGGCATGGTTCGGCTTCAGTCGCTCTGATCTGGCGGTGGTTCGGGTTCAGGGCTTCTGGTGGCCCGAAGTGGCTGCGACCGCGTTCATCCTGATCGAAGCGTTCCTGCTCCTGTACCTTGTTCGCCCAGGACTTGGATGTCTTGCGGCGGCAGCGTGGATGATCGGATTCTACGCAGGTATTCGCCGCCACTATGCGTGACTAGCGGTCACGTAGGATCATCTGCTACACTGCGACTCGAGAGCCGATTGGTCGGTAAGAGTCTCTTCTTTTTTATGACAGAATATTTGAACAAATCCGCATTTGAAGTCTTGGCTCGTCTTGAAGAAGAAGAGCGTCTTTTAGCGATGCGTGAAGAACGCACGAATTGGATCATTGAACGCAAGTCGGGCGAATGGCTATATGGATATATTTGCGATAAAAAACCAAAAGTAATTGTGGAGTGTGGAACGTCCGTTGGGTATTCTACGATTTGGCTCGCGGAAGCGGCGCGCGTGCACGGGGGCCGTGTCATTAGTATTGAAAAAGAACTACAAAAACATCTCACCGCACAACACAATATTGCGGAAGCGGGAGTAGAAAATGTTGAGTTGATTCATGGGGACGCACGCGAGGTGCTGCATGCTTGGACGCGTGGTCCAATTGACTTCCTTTTTTTGGACGCAAATAAAAAAGGATACTTGCCGCAGTTTTTGGCTGCAGAACCGCACCTTACGGAGCATGCGATTGTGGCGGCAGATAATGTGATCGATATGAAGGAACGTGTACAGGATTATATTGATTATATGCACGGGCATAAGGAATTCGAGACGCGTATGGAGCATGTGGGAGATGGGCTTTTGATTTCACGCAAGCGTTAAGAAAATAAAAAAAACGTATCTTGGTCGGCCGCGCAAGAAAATAGTGAGCCTATTTTCTTGCTAGTCCTCGGCAGAATTGTGCTTCTGCCTGCGGCGGCCTTCAAGATACGTTTTTTATATTGCTATTTGGTAGGTGCTTCGGCGCGATAGATCAAGAACTTAGCCTTGCGCCCTTTGCGCTTTTCGCGACGTTCCTCTTCTGGAAGTGCAGCGAATGCCTTGCAATCCTGCGAACATGTTCCGTTCATAGATTCTTGGCAGGTCGCACATTGTAAGAAGAGCGCGTGGCATAAGTCACTCTTACAGTTTACGTGGGTGTCGCAAGGGGCTTGGCAGGTAAAGCAGGTTCCAAGAACATCATTCGTTACTTTTTCTGCATTGCGACCATCGAATACGTAGTTCTGCCCAATGAATTTTGTAGGCAATTCCTTTTTCTTAATTTCTTCTGCATATTTAATGACTCCACCACTCAATTGATTTACATTGCTAAATCCTTTTTGTCCCATGTAGGCAGAAATAGATTCGCAACGCACACCACCGGTACAGTACAAAAGAATTTGTTGGTCTTTTTTGTCTTCCAGCATTTCAAGCACTTGAGGGATCTCTTCGCGGAAGGTATCTGCTTTTGGAATGATCGCTCCTTCAAAGTGACCAATGTCGGTTTCGTAGGTATTGCGCATATCAATTACGATAGCACCAGATTCAACCGCCTCGTTCCACTCGGCGGCATTCAAGTGCTTTCCTGCTTTTGAGAAATCGATCTTTTCCTCAATCCCGTGAGCCACGATGTGCTTACGTACTTTAATGGCGAGTTTCCAGAAAGAAATATCCGGTTCGCTGATGGCGTATTTGAATGGAGTACCTGCAAGGAAGGGTATGAGTTCGATGCTTGCACGCAAGGCCTTTTCATTGTGCTTTGGAATGCTTAGTTGCGCATTGATTCCTTCGGTCGAAACATAAATGCGACCAAGGACACCAATAGCGTCCCAAAGCGCATAAAGCTGATCGCGGAACTTTGCCGGATCTTCAATTTCTACGTATTTGTAAAACGAAAGTGTCATGCGTGGGAATTTTTCCAACGCTAAACGCTTGAGGCAGTCCTCTTTGTTCATCAGATTTCGTAATTGCTTTCCCATATACGCCCAGAAAGATAGCTAAAAAAGCAAAAAAAGTCAATAAAAAAAGATGCCGGCCGGCAGGGTGCCGGACGGGCGAGTGCGGGGCACTAGTTGTGGCGCTGTGAGAACTGGTGGCGCCCATAGGCGATCAGGTCCGGAAGCCCTTTGGTGCACATAGCCCACATGAGCGCTATGAGGGGAACGACGACAGCTGTGGCCCATCCGGAGGTCGTGGTAGAAGCGCAGAGCCACGAAGTGATGGAGCAGAACATGGACATACACAGCAAGACGAAGAGGTTGCGCTGGCGCATCACCACTTCGAGCTCGTCGGGCATGAGGTCCACGGGGCTCGAGTCCACACGCTGGATCTGGTCCTTGAGGACAGTGGGCAGGAGTAGTCCGATGCGGATCGTGGTGCTGCAGTTGACCATGCAGATGACCAGCGAAACGCCGGTGAGGATGAAAGCGGTAGCAGGGTCTTGGAAGGACATGAAGAACTCCAGGGATTGAGACCTAGGTTAATCATACACCTGGCTTTGAGTATGTTACAATACGACCACACTAAAATTATCTATGCCACAACTCGAAGAAGTATACGCACGATTCACCGAAAATAAGCGCCGAGCTCGCGAAATTCGCACCATGCTCACGGACGAACTCGCGCATAGTGAACGTTACAAAGAACTGAAGGATGAAATCAAAACATTGCGCGACGAAGCGAAAACAATTGAAACTGAAGTGCGCGGTGGAACACAAAAAGAAATGGAAGAATTGGATGAGTTGAAATCTGAAATTCAAGCAGATACGGAATTATTGGCTGACATTGCGCTAAATATGTTCGTGAATAATCAAGTGGTTGAAATTATCGACCAAAACGATGTCAAATGGTCTCCGCGTTTCAAGGTAAACTTTAAGCGCGACAATTAAATACATGTCCACCCACGCCCTTGCCATGCAGGGGCGTTTTGTTAAGATACCCGTATTCTATGAAAGAAAAAGGCAAAGCGTTCTTAACTCGGATCCTTTTTGTGGGGGGATTGGTGATTTTCACACTCCTTGCAACCTTGTACGTGTTTCCAGAACAGTGGGCTAAGATTGGCGTAAAAGGATTCGGTGGCGAATTTAAATTAGGTCTTGATCTTCAAGGGGGAGCGCATTTGGTATACGAGACGGACATGTCTAATATCGTGGAGGCTGACCGCGCCGAGGCACTTGAAGGTGTGCGTGACGTTGTGGAACGTCGTGTGAACGCTTTTGGTGTTTCTGAGCCATTAGTTCAAACCAATCGATCGGGGGACACCTATCGTTTAATCGTAGAACTTGCGGGAGTCTTTGATATCAAGCAGGCAATCGATTCAATTGGTGAAACACCGATTCTTGAATTTAAACTTCCGGTTGAAATTGTGAATACCGAGACGACTCCAGAACAGGAAAAGCAAATTGCGGACGCACAAGTGATTGAGCGTAAAGCGGCACTAGAGGTATTGGCGAATGCAAAGTCAGGAACAGCAGAAGGATTTACCGACATTGGATTCGTGAGTGCGGACGATCAAACATTCGACGGTCTTGTGACTCAAATTCAAAAGAAGAAATATAAGCCAGGAATTATTCCAGGACTGTATGAATCAACAAGCGCTTTACACGTAGTGGACTATAAGAGCGTGAATCCAACGGGTGAGGTAAAACTTTCTCATATTCTTATTTGTTACGATGGAGCGGAAAAATGTACAAATACACGTACTAAAGAAGAGGCTCAGGCTCTTGCGGCCAAGCTTGCAGGAGAAGTGACGAAAGTAAGTTTTGCGCAAGTGGCACAAGATAATAGTACTGACACTGGTTCTGCAAAGGCGGGGGGAACATTAGGATGGGTGCGCGAAGGGATGATGGTTGATGCCTTTGAGGCAGGCTACACAACACTTAAAGACGGTCAGATTTCGGGTGTTGTTGAGTCTGATTTTGGATACCATATTATTTACCGCGAAGATACGCGTCCGCTATATGAATTGGCACATATTGAAATGCCTTGGACGACTGCGTCTGACATTGTACAAGTTGACCCTTGGGAAAATACAGAACTTTCAGGACGCAATATCCGTCGTGCAACGGTTGCATTTGATCCAAATACAAACGAACCGTATATCGCGCTTGAATTCAATCAAGAAGGTGGAGAGTTGTTCGGAAAGATCACTGAAGAACATGTAGGTGATATTTTGGGAATCTTCTTGGACGGTGCGCCTATTTCTACTCCACAAATTCAACAGGCGATTTATGGAGGAAGCGCAACAATTGTTGGTGACTTTACGATTCTTGAAGCGAAAGATTTGGTGCGTCGTTTGAATGCGGGAGCGCTTCCGGTGCCAATTAAATTGATTGGTCAACAAACGATTGGTCCAACGCTTGGTCTTATTTCACTCGAGAAGAGTGTGAGCGCTGCACTGTTTGGGTTCGCCTTCGTGGCTTTGTTCATGATTCTTTATTACCGCCTTGCGGGAGTTGTGTCTGTGGTGTCGCTTATGATCTATACGCTTTTGAACTTGGTGATGTATAAAGCGCTTGGAATGACGATGACCTTGGCGGGAATCGCGGGGTTGATTCTTTCAATCGGAATCGCAGCGGACGCAAATGTGCTTATGTTCGAACGTTTGAAAGAAGAATTAAAAGCGGGTCGTGATTTGCGTACGGCGGTTGACGAAGGATTCCGTCGTGCATGGAATTCGATTCGTGACGGAAACGCGACTACATTGGTAGCGTCTGTTGTATTGTTCGCTTTCTCAACCAGTTTCGTAAAAGGATTCGCGCTTGCGCTTGGACTTGGTGTGCTTCTTTCCTTGTTTACTGCGTCAGTGATTACGCGCTCAATCTTGCTCGCGCTTAGCGAAATTAAAGCATTCCATGCACATGCGTGGTACGGCGTAAAGAAATAGTATGAAATTGAATGTTATTAAAAATAGTAAGATCTGGGTCGGAACGTCCATTGCATTCATGGTGCTTTCCATTGCAGCGATCATCGCATTTGGATTCAATTGGAGCATTGAATTCACAGGAGGAAGCTTGTTCGAATTCAAAACAGCGGAAGCTCATGAGTCTTCTGAAATTCGTGAAGTGATTTTGGCACAGGGAATTGAAGCGTCTGTACAAAGTGCAGGAGAAAATCAGTTCATTGTGCGCATGCCAGAAATTACCCAAGAGCAAAAAGAGGTACTTGTAGGAAAACTTGGTGAAAAGTTCGGGAAAGTGGAAGAACAGAGCTACGATTCAATCGGTCCAACAATCGGAGCGGAGTTAAAGCGTAAGGCGGTAACGGCGGTAATTCTTCTCCTTACACTTATTGCGAGCTATGTTGCATGGGCATTCCGTAAAGTGGCAGATCCAGTTGCTTCGTGGAAGTATGGAATCCTTACCATTATTGCGGCGGCACACGATGTCATTATTCCAGCCGGAATATTCGCGGTGCTTGGAAAATACGCTGGGTATCAGATTGACGTCGCATTTATTGCAGCGATTCTGACAATTCTCGGGTACTCTATTAATGACACGATCGTAGTATTTGACCGTACGCGTGAAAACCTTCTTCGTCAGCGTCGCGTGTCGGGTGAAGAATTTGCAGCAATTGTGGACATGAGTGTGAATCAAACGGCGGTACGTTCAGTGAATACCTCGCTCACAACGATCTTGGCCATGACGGCGGTATTCTTCTTTGGAGGAGAAACATTGAAGCCATTCGCACTTGCCCTCATGATCGGTATTTTGTCAGGAACCTATTCTTCTATCTTCGTTGCAAGTCCACTACTCGTGTGGTGGCAAGGAAAAGCGAAATAAATAAATCCGGCCCCCTGTGGGCCGGATTTTTGGTTACATGCAAACGCATGCTATAATTGTTTCATATGCCGGAGTTCATACAGAACTTCATTTACTATGTACAAGTGACGCCGCCCGATCAACTCGCAAATCTTGCGTTTTATTGGATTACGCCATTTTTAATCTTCTCTGTGTGCGTGTGGGGATTCTTGGAATTATGGATTGATCGTCGACAAGATCAGTTCGTGGACAAGATGAAATGGATTCTTTTGCAGGTGAATGTGCAAAAGGAAGCAATAAATACGCCAAAGGGTATTGAAAACTTTTTAAGAATTATCATCCCACTTGAATACGAAGATTATGCTGTTGATTTATGGAATAGATCTCGAAGAAAAATTGCCCTTTGGATGAAGGGTCAACTTATGATCGCTTTTTTAATTGCAGTGTTGATCTATATTACGCTAACTCTTTTAGGAATTAAATATGCTTTGTTGCTCGCTATTATTGCTGGACTCATGGAATTCGTGCCATATGGAGTGCTCTTGGCATTGGTCCCAGCAGTTTCCTTTTCTTATATTTCTGGTGGTTTATCAAGCGCATTAATTGTAACTTTAGTTTATATTGTAATTCATCAATTTGAAGTTTTTGTATTTCAACCACTTATTATAAATAAAGTTGTCGGTCTATCTCCATTAGTTGTTATTCTGTCTGTATTGATTGGTTTTGAACTCGGTGGACTTTGGGGTATAGTTTTA
>CAYPYH010000011.1:0-15575 GCA_964415145.1 uncultured Gammaproteobacteria bacterium | reverse complement strand
TCGTAAACAGCCATTTGCGCTCGTGCTTTTGGACGAGTTAGAAAAAGCGCATCCAGATTTGCTTAACTTATTCTTGCAGGTGATGGACGACGGACGTTTGACTGACGGTGCCGGCCGCACAATCGACTTTACGAATGTGATTTTGATTGCGACCAGCAATGCGGGAACGGCGTATGTGCAGGACCAGGTAAAGGCCGGCGCTACCTTGGAAAGTATCAAATCTCACCTAATGGAAACAGAATTGCGCGCGGTGTATCGTCCTGAATTCCTAAACCGTTTTGACGAAGTAATCGTATTTAAACCACTCAGCGAAGAAGATGTTATTGCAATCGCATACTTAATGGTGCAAAAGGTGAAAGACCGATTGGAGGCGAAAGGTATTCACTTTGAAATCGACGATGCTGTTGTACATGCGCTTGCGAAAGACGGGTACGACCCACAATTTGGTGCGCGCCCACTTCGCCGTGTGATTCAAGACCAGGTGGACAATAAAATCGCTGACTTATTACTTGGAACTCCCGTAAAGCGCCGCGACAGCATTCGTATGCTGGCAGACGGTACTATGCAAGTAGAAGCAGCGAAGGAACTGTAAATTATGTTGTTTTTTTACGGTTTTCTTGCAACCTTTATTCTATCGATTCTTTGTACGTATTTCGCCATTCCACTATTTGCGCGTATTGGACTTGTTGATCGACCCGACAATGCGCGTAAAAAACATTCCAAGGTGACTCCGCTTGGGGGAGGTGTGGGAATAATTCTTAGCGCCCTTACCGTGGGCGCGATTATACAATCTCAATTGGGGCATTTTACAACAGGTGCGATTACACAGGCGCATTTGCTCGGGGTAGTGGGAGCGTCGCTCATTATTCTCTTGTATGGATATTTAGACGACCGGGCGGCGATTCGTCCGCAGGTGGCTATTTTTGGACCAGTAAGTGTAGCGATCATTACGGTACTGTCTGGATTTGAAGTAACCAAGGTCACACATCCTTTTGGTGGAGAGCTCGCCATTACACCACTCATTTCTGCAGTAGGAGTGCTTACTTGGATGTTGGTACTTATGTACGCGGTGAAACTGGCCGATGGAGTGGACGGGTTGGTGGCGTCTTTGGGAATGTCCTCTGCGCTCATGATCGGAGCGCTTGCACTAAGTGAAAAGTATTATCAGCCCGATGTTGCTTTGATGGCTTTTTTGGTCATGGGCGGCATTGGTGGATTTTTATTATTTAACTGGGCGCCTGCAAGTATTTTCTTAGGAGAAATTGGAAGCGTATGGATTGGATATGCAATTGCAATATTGGCGATTATTTCGGGAAGCAAGTTGCTTACGGCGCTCATGGTGCTTGTTCTCCCAATCGCTGATTTGCTTTTTGTGGTCACGCGCCGTGTGCTTTCGGGTAGGGCTCCATGGGCAGGGGACCGTCTGCATTTACATCACTTACTTTTAGATCGAGGCTGGAGGCCAAGAGCAATCGTGTGCGGATATGTGTGCACCTCTCTCTTGTTGGGCGCCTTGTCCTTGGTGCTTGTGGGTTGGCAAAAAATAGCAATTCTGGTACTAATAGCCATACTTATTTTTATTCGTTTTGTTCTAGATTGGTATGCAAAGCAGAAACATTAAAGTCGGAATCGCGGTCGCATTACTGGTGCTTGTTGGGAGCATTATATATGTAGCGCTTCCTGCATGCGGAGGTGAAAAGTCAGTTGCGATTATGGGGGAAGATGTTCGCATTATTGAAGTATGTTCTCGTGCAGAACAGATCAAAGGTCTTGGGGACCTTTCTTTGGCTGATTTCGAAGCGAAGGCGGACGGTATGGTATTTCGCTTCAAGGAGGCCGAAGAACGCAATTTTTGGATGAAGAATATGCAATTCCCGATCGATATCGTCTGGGTACGGGACGGACGTATTATGAAAATTGATGAAAATGTACCGGCGCCGCAGAAGGGGGAAAAGCCCGAAACACGCTCATCTTCTCCTTTCTCGGTAGATACGGTGCTTGAATTGCCTGCAGGAGGGGTGGCTAAATATGGGCTAACTTTGGGTTTGATGGTCTCTTCTTTACAGTAGATCTCTTGACAGTTTAAGGCAATAAAGGTACTATTTCGCCATAATTCATTAATGCTTGCTGAAGGTCTCAAATCCCGAAAAGGGTACCAAAAGCAGCGTAATACAACTATGTTCGCAGTTATTAAGACAGGTGGAAAACAATATATCGTTTCTGAAGGGCGTACACTTAAGGTGGAATTGCTTACAGAAGAACCAGGTGCAGAACTTACTTTTGAGCCATTACTCGTTGCAAACGAAGACGGAACCGACGTGAAAGTTGGTCAACCAATCGTTGAAGGCGTAAAGGTGATGGGAAAGGTAGTAGAACACGGGCGTGGTGAAAAGATCTCTATCATCAAATTTAAGCGCAAAGTGCGTTATCGCCGTAATGTTGGACACCGTCAACCGTTCACATTGATCGAAATTACAAAGATCGCATAAAGCTAGGCCGAAAGGCCTGGTTTTTCTTTGTATCCTATTAGTATTGACAGAAAGCCTTATTTGGGCTAGGGTACGCATTAGCCCTTCGTGATTCGGCCGCATTGGCGGCTGTTCGCGTACATTATGTGCTGAGCAGGGGCCTTGTCAGCACTGTTGGAGTTGATCCCATGGGTCTCAAGTCTGGTTCGTTGGTCAATGGTCCGGTCGTGCAGAGCATCCCGTTCAAGCGCGAGAGCAACCCGCTCTTGTTCGATATCGGTGCTCGCTGGGCGGCGCAGGTGGTCTCCGCCGAAGGCGAGGCTTCGGGGCATCTCCTGGACATCGAGAGCTACATCCACTGTCTCGAGGACATGGTGGCTCGAGGTGCCGTCTCGAAGGAGGAGAACGCTGCGCTCCTGGCCCTGATCCCCGCCGAGCTCGAGGCGCTCGGCATGATGGTCGGCTTCGACCAGATCCTCAAGCGTGCCGTCGAGCTCGCCGACATGGAGCTCATGGAGCAGGCGAGCTTCGAGGAGTGCACCTGCGGGGTCCTCGAGTTCAAGCACGGGCTCATCCGCGTGGGCGGACGTGTGGGTGAGAAGACCTACTCGATGAAGGCGCTCTTCGGCCAGTGTGAGTCCTACGTGGCCAACGGAACGTTCAGCTCCGTGCAGGCCTTCGGGATCCTCAAGCAGGCGCATGAGCTGGGCGTGCCCAAGGAGAGCCCCGTGCCCGCGATGAGCGTGCGCGACGGCGGACTGCGGGTGTTCCAGGTCGATCCCGACGCTCTCCTCAACATGATCTTCGGACGTGGTTCCCGTGGTGACGCGCCGTTCGATCGGGTCGACCCGGGCGATGGTGGCGCCGACCGCTGGTGATCCACGTGCCCTAGGCCCCTGACGCCTCGGCGACGCTCCCTCGTGGGACGTCGCCTCTTTTAATATAAAAAAGAGACCGTTTAGGTCTCTCTTCTTCCCGCGAGTGCATCACCTAAGGTGACTTCGTCCGCGTATTCAATGTCCGCTCCCATTGGAAGCCCACGTGCTAAGCGTGTGATTTTTTTATTCACTGGCTTTAAGTGGTGAGAAAGGTAAAGCATGGTGGTTTCACCGTTTACATCGCTTGAAAAGGCGAGAATGATTTCACGCACGTCGGGTTCTTGGGCGCGAGCGAATAGCTCGCGCACATGAAGCGTTTCAGGCGTTTGGCCTTCAAGCGGATTGATCGCGCCGCCAAGCACCAAGTAGAGCCCTTTGAAAATACCGGTGGATTCAATGGTAGCGACATCACGCGGATGCGCGACCACGCATAGAATGGATTGGTCGCGCTCTTTATTGCTGCAAATTTCGCAGAGCTCTTGTTCGCTATGTGTGAAGCAGCGCGTGCAAAACTTCACAAGACGCAAGTTTAAAATTGCTTGTGCAAACTGTGTGCGTTCTTCGGTGGAGAGATGCAAAACAGCGTACGCATATCGCAGCGCCGTTTTAGGTCCCACACTTGGTAGTTTTGTTAGTGCGGCAACAAGATCACGAATTGGTCCTGGAAACTTGCGCATGTAAGGTTAGCCAAGCATGCCCTTGAGTGCATCTAGTCCACCCATTTCTTTCATTTTGCTTGCAAGTTCTCTTTGAAGTTTCTTTGCTGCATCGTTGAAAGCATCTTTAACGTCTTGTGAGATTTGCTTTACGTCGCTTCCTTCTTCAATTTGCACGCCTTGTACAGACTGATTTCCGTCGAGGGTTACCATGACGCGTCCACCACTAGATTGTCCAACAACGATCACCTCAGCAAGCATGCTTTGCATGTCCTTTGCTTGCTTACGAATATCATTGATTTGTTTGAGTTTGTTAAACATATTTTTTATTGATTATTTTGAAGGAATCCCGCCTGCGATCGGAGGTCGTGGAGCCATGCCCGGAGGAAGGCCAATATTCGCCGGATTTTGATTTACCGGTGCAATTGGAGTGCTTGGCATATGACGCACGTCTAAGTTCTTGAAACTTGCACGCGCTTTGTCCCAAAAGAGTTTGATTTGTCCTGTTGGACCATTACGGTGTTTTGCCACAATGACTTCGGCATGAGACAGGTCTTCCGCGGTCAATTCTTCCGGTAAATAGTTACGGTCGGCGCCTCTGCGGTATAAGAATAATACCACGTCGGCGTCTTGCTCGATTGATCCGGATTCACGCAAGTGTGAGAGTTTTGGAATTGCCGGTTTTGATAATTCCACCGCACGAGAAAGCTGGGCAAGGGCAAGCACAGGAATATTTAATTCTTTTGCGATCTGTTTAAGACCACGTGAGATCTCGGATACTTCTTGGGTACGATTTTCTTGACTGCTACTTCCTTTTCCGCGCCCTTCCATCAACTGCAAATAGTCGATTACAATGAGTGAAAGACCGTGTTCCGCTTGAAGGCGGCGCGCCTTGGTACGAATGGTCATAATGTTTGCCGTTGCCGAATCGTCAATAAAGATTGGCGCTTCGGAAAGGGTTGCGAGCGCTTCACCAATACGAGGGAAGTCGTCGTCCTTGTCGATTTGCGCCGCGCGTGGCGCGATCTCGTCATCGGCGAAGGCCCGCACGCTCTCGCGCAACGCCTCCGCCGTCTCGCCCAGGTCGAAATCGAGGGATCGGAGGTCAATGTCTCCTTGCGCACAAATCATACGGTCAACCAACTGTTCGCGGGCCATTTCCAGTGAAAAGAGTCCAACGGGCAATTTGGTTTTAAGTGCCGCATTACGTACGATGTCGAGCGCGAAACTGGTTTTACCAACAGACGGACGCGCCGCGAGAATGATAAGGTCGGATTTTTGAAGTCCACCGAGCAATTCGTCGAGGCCCGTGAACCCAGTTGGGAGTCCGCGTAATTGTCCACGATTCTTGTGGAGCATGTCGATGCGCTCAAAGGCTTCACTCAAAACAGACTTCATATGAACGAAAGAAGTCTTGATGAAGTTTGCGGATACATCAAAAAGCGTGCGTTCCGCTTCGTCGACAAGTGCGTCAATGTCTTCGTCTTCGCGGAAAGAAAGTTCACCAATGTGAGACGAGGCGCTAAGGAGTCGGCGTAAGGTCGCTTTTTTAGAAACGATTTCCGCGTAGTGCTTAATGTTTGCCGAATTGGTGACGCGGTTCGCAAGTTCCACTAAGCGCGTACGACCACCAGCCGCTTGAAGCAAGTTCTTTTCTTGCAAGCGGTTTCCCATGGTGAGCATGTCGATTGGTTCGCGACGTTCAAATAAGTCGAGTGCCGTTTCATAGACGATCTTGTGGGATTCACGATAAAAGTCTTCGCCACGCAAAACATCGGCGATTTTCATGAGCGAATCGGGTTCAAGTAAAATCGCCCCCAGTACGGATTCTTCTGCTTCATTGCTTTGTGGAGGGATTCTTTGCATATCTATCCCGCATCTTATAGCCTCAGTCGCACCCTGACAAGCATGCTTTGTGCGTAAGGTGGGGAAGGAAAGTGGATATGATATAATCGCCCTATGAACAAGCAAAAGAAGCGCTTGTGGCTGAGTATTTACACAGTCATTGGGTCTACCATTGGAGTGGGTATTTTTAGTATTCCATACACCATTGCCCAGTCGGGGTATTTTATTGGTCTTGCGTGGATTTTGGGGGTCGCGCTCATGAACTTAACTGTTCTTCTTATGTATGCCGAAGTGATCATGTTCACTCCAGGGCCTAGTCGCTTAACGGGATTGGTGCGGCGATATTTGGGTCCTGGGTGGGGGCCGGTAGCTGGAACGCTGGCTTTTTTAAATTGCTGGGGTGCCATGCTTACGTATATTGTTGTTGGAGGCATTTTTTTGAAGTCGATACTGGGAACGATTTTACCCATGAGCGCTACGGTGTATCAACTTTGTTTTGCAGGCGTACTGAGCGCCATTTTATTTGGAGGGCTTGGTCTTGTTTCGGTGGTTGAGCGGTATTTGGTGTGGGCATTGTTTACCATTCTTCTTGTGCTTATTGTTGTAGGTATGCCACATATGGAGGTTGCGTCTCTTTTTGCTCCTGGTGTGCCTGGTACATGGTTCCTTCCATTCGGGCCGCTCTTATTTGCATTTAGTTCTTTTGCAGCGATTCCAGAAGCCGCATCCATATTGAGCGAAGATCGTACGCGCCTTCGTACAACCATTCTGACCGCATGTGGATTCATTACTCTTTTCTATATTGCCTTTGCAACAACGACCGTGATGATTTCGGGCGGGAACACATCCGTAGAAGCCATTCAAGGATTGGCGAGCGTGATCGGAAGTTGGTTTTTGATTGCAGGGTCGCTCATGGGATTGGTATGCGTGTCTACGAGTTTCATTACACTCGGGGTGGCACTTGTGGACGCGCTCGTATATGACTTTCGAATACGGTATATTCCCGCCTGGGCTCTTGCCTGCTTTGTGCCAATCATACTTTTTTTACTTGGAGCAAGAGACTTATTGCAAGTGATTAGTATCACCGGTGGGGTATTTGGTGGATCCGTTGTTCTATTCATTTTAGCGACCTATACAAAAGCGCGCCACGACATTTGTATGCCGAAGCGCTGCTTATCAATTCCACGATATATTGTTTGGATCCTTGCCGGCATTTACATGACCGGAATTGCTCTTGAGCTATTTCTTTAGATCTGCTTTTTGTAGTTCGTAGGCCTTTAGGACATTCAAGAGTAAGTAAGCCACGGTGAGCGGCCCAACACCTCCGGGAACGGGTGTTGCAAAGGCGGCTTTTTCTTTTGCGAGATTGGTGATGTCGCCGCGCAATCCTTTTTTGGTTCGGTTTGTTCCCACGTCAATGAGAATTGCGTGAGGAGACACCATGGACGTTTTTATGAAATTTATTTTACCAACTGCCACAACAAGAATGTCCGCCACCTGAGTCATATTGCCAAGGGCCGGAGTGGTTGGGGCGAGATAGGTGCCATTCAACCCCTGTTCCTTCATAAGGGCAATGATCGGCTTAGAAAATATTTCACTGTTACTAATGATGATTGCATTCTTATTGCGTAGCGGTTGAAGCGAGGAGCTGATGAGTTTTAAAATGGCGAGTGCAACAGGAGGAGCGAGCGATGGTTCTCCATTTTGCAATTTCTCTAGATTTTCCTGTTTAAATCCGTCGACATCTTTGTGAACATCGATTGCGGCAATGATCGCCGATTCGTCTAAGTGTTTTGGAAGAGGGAACTGTACCAAAATACCGTGGATATCTGTGCGGCCATTAAGGGAGGCAATAAGGTCCAAAACTTCCTTTTGTGTTGTGGTTTCGGGTAGATGATGCTTTTCAACGTAAATTCCAGCTTCTTTTGCGCTCTTTTCTTTGAGGCTTACATAGAGCGTAGAGGCGGGGTCTGCACCTATCAAAATAACGCCCAATCCAAGGGGTTGTCCGATCTGCGTTACACGCGCAGCAACCTTTTCTTGTATATTCTTAGCTAAAATATGACCTTTGAGCCATTCTGACATATAAGCGCTATAATAGGGGATTAAAGGGTATTTGGCAAGAATTTAGGTACTTTTAGGGCATTTGGGTGTTATATTGACAAAAAGGCATTTTTATGGTACTTTATTTGGTCCCATAAACCCTTCGGGGTGGCTGGGAAGGTGCTCGTGCAAACGGGCATTGTAGTGCGAGAGAAAGTAGAGAAGTTGAAGAAATCGCAGCGAAACACGCGGATTTCACCGCTTTTGAAGACAACCCGATGTCGCGCCAACAGTGCGTGACGCATGGAGCAGAGATGAACCACGACCAGACCCAGCAGGACCGCACGACCGTTCACGAAGAGGGTTCCAACGGGACCTTCGCCGACCTCATTCCCAATGCCCGCAAGGGCCAGGAGACCGACATGACCAAGCCCGATGGCACCGCCGCGACGTCCCCGAGGCGCCTCCCGCGCAAGAAGAAGGACGACGCGCAGGCGCCCACCGAGACCACCGGCGCCCCCGTGGTGGCCCGCGCCCCCAGGGGGCGTCAGCCGGACGTGGAGGGCGAGCTCCTGGAGATCGTGGCCGACCACGACCTCGACGGCATGTGTGCCGCGTGGCTCGTGCGCCGCTGCCGCCCCGGCTTCAAGAACGCGCGGATCGTGCTGGTGAACAGCCGCACCTACGACTACACCCAGGACCCTCGGCACGCCGCGCGCAAGCGTGGCGGTTCGATGGCCGTCGACATCATCATCCCCGGGTTGCACTCGGTCAAGATGGCGTCGGTGCAGGGCGTGTTCTCGGAGGTCCCCAAGGACATCCGCGGTCAGCGTGGGTCGGCCTTCAAGGCCGTCATGGACATGTTCGCCCCCCCGGCGCTCAAGTGGGCTCTCGAGCCCATCGTCCAGATGATCGAGGACTACGACGGCGCCAACAACCCGCTGGCACAGTGGGGCGAGGCCATGGAAGGCATGGAGCCCGAGCAGCGGCGCGATCTGGAGTCGGTGACCATGGTCGGCATGTACCGGAGCCTCCTCAAGGGGTTCTGGCTGGCCAAGGCCTTCAACATGCGCCAGAAGGTCTTCGAGATCATGGTGGCGCATCTGGAGGGGTACATCGAGAACCGCCGGGTGCAGTACGAGGTCGCGCAGATGATCGAGCACGCGCAGCGCGTGGGTGGGACGGAGAAGATCCGCTACTCCGAGGACGGCCTCACGGTCTTCCTCACCGAGCCGGGTGAGATCACCCAGTCGGTCGCGTTCGACCTGGGCGCGCACGCCTGCGTGGCGCGGCGCAAGAACCGCGACGGCACCTGGCAGGTGTCGGTCACGCGGGCCAAGTACGTCCCCGGGCTCGAGGTCAACACCCCCGAGATCCTCACGTGCTTCAAGCCCGCGAACGACCGCTACGCGGAGTCCTGGTACGTGACGTCGCCCACCAAGGGCGACAAGATCGACTTCGGCGCCCTGTGCGTCAAGGTCGCGCTTCACGTCACGGCGGTGAACAACTCCTAGCGCCTAGCCAGCGCAACACCCACACGGGGGTGCAGTTCCTAACTTGCCAAGTACGTGCCACGTCGTGATGACGCTGCGCTGAAAGGTCCGTGTCGAGGGTTCGTGCAAACCGAGGTTACTCCTCGGGGCGCACGGACCCTCTTTCTTTTGATACATTACGAGTCTATTTTTATAGAGGGCTTTTCTTGTCAGAAAAGCCCTCAAATGCTAATATTTTTTTACACTATGAAGCTATTTATTACAGGTGGCGCTGGATTCATTGGATCTAACTTCATTCACTATTGGCTAAAGAATCATCCGGGTGACCAGGTGGTGAATTTTGATACGCTTACCTACGCAGGAAATTTGGAGAACTTAAAGGCGATTCAGTCAAATCCAAATTACACATTTGTGAAGGGTGATATTTGTGATTATGATGCCGTGCGAAAAGCAATGGAAGGTGCGGATTGGGTCGTGCACTATGCGGCTGAATCTCACAACGATCGCGCAATCTTGGACCCAAGTATTTTTATGCGTACCAATGTACTTGGAACAGAAACATTATTGCGCGCCGCAAAGGACTTGGGCGTAAAACGATTCCACCATGTTTCAACCGACGAAGTGTTTGGCGCACTCGAACCAACAGACGCCCCATGGACCGAAGAATCGCCATATGCACCGCGTAGTCCGTATGCTGCATCAAAGGCGGGAAGCGACCATATTGTACGCGCATACCATATTACGTATGGCTTACCGGTAACAATTTCAAACTGTACGAATAATTATGGTCCGTATATGTTTCCTGAAAAAGTCATTCCACTTTTTATTACCAATTTACTTGAAGGGAAAAAAGTTCCCGTGTATGGCGATGGAGGACAAATCCGTGATTGGATTCATACGGAAGACCATGCGCGCGGTGTAGAGGCGGTACTCACAAAAGGAAAAGTAGGTGAAACATATTTCTTTGGTAGTGGTGTGCAAACAACGAATATGCAACTGACGCGCACACTTCTTGCGCTCCTTGGAAAGGATGAGTCAAGTATTGAACATGTAGCAGATCGTCCAGGACATGATCGTCGTTATGACATGAACTGCGCAAAATCAAAACGTGAACTAGACTGGGAGCCAACCATCACCATGGAGGCGGGATTGAAAGACATGGTTGAGTGGTACAAAGCAAATGAAGATTGGTGGCGCGCATGTAAATCGGGTGAATATAAAAAGTATTACGAAGCCAATTACGGATCACGTACATAATGCGCATAACATCAATATATGAAAGCAGTTATTACCGCCGGCGGACGCGGCACGCGTTTACGCCCAATTACCTGGACCATTAATAAGCATCTTATTCCACTCATGAATGAGCCAATGCTTTTTAATGCACTTAAAAAAATCGCCGCAACGGGTATTAAAGATGTTGCGATTATTATTAATCCGGGCGACACTGAAATTGAGGCTGCCTGTGGCGATGGTTCTCGTTGGGGGATTAAGATTACGTATATCGAACAAGTCGGCGGGGCGCTAGGGCTTGCGAATACATTATGGCAAGCACGCGACTTTGTGGGGGATGACAGTGTTCTTTTATATCTTGGAGATAATGTGATTTTAGGAACCCTCGAACACATGATTCAAAAATTCGAAGAAGAAGCATTGGATTGTTGTCTGGCATTCATGGAAGTAGACGATGCGCGTCGTTTTGGATCGCCAATTTTAGACGAACAAGGTCGTATGATTGGTGCCGTTGAAAAACCGCAAAACCCAACAAATAATTTTGCGATCGCAGGACTTTATATTTTCAAAGGGCCAACCTATTTTGAGGCATATCAAAATATTGTACCGTCAGCACGTGGTGAATATGAAATTCCAGACACATTTGATTGGATGATTAAAAATGATAAACGTGTTGGATACCGCACGATGACAGGCTGGTGGAAAGATACTGGAAAACCAGAAGATTTATTGGAAGGAAATCAATTGCTCTTGAATGAAATGCCAATTGAAGAAGCGGTTATTTCACCAGAGGCGATTGTGGCTTCTGGTGCGCGCGTGCAGGGTCGTGTGAAGATTGGCAAGGGAACCACGGTTGCCGCCGATGTCTTGATTCGTGGTCCGGTGGTGATTGGGGAAAATGTAACACTCGCCGGTTGCTACATTGGTCCGCACACTACAGTGGGTGATGGAGCGGTCATACAGAATGCAGAAATTGAGCACTCTATCATTATGAGCCAAGCGCATATTCATACACCAAAGCGCATTGTGGAAAGTATCATTGGTCACAATGTACGCGTGCTCAATGATGATAATCAACTTCCGCGCGGCCATAAGCTTATTGTGGGAGAAAATAGCTATTTGGAACTATAAACTTGGCCAATACAAGTCAATAAATGAAAAAGCCTAAGGTTTATGCACAATCTGCAGTTTACCTGGGCTTTTTAAAATGGTAGGATAGTAGTGTTCATTAATCATTAACCATATTATATGGCACAACGTTTAACAAAGTCTCAACTTACAGCAGCAATGGCGGAAACATGGGGAGTAAGCAAAAAGGATGCTGGTGAAATGTACGACAAGCTCGCTGGTCTTATTTACACCGAAGTAAAGCGCGCTGGTGAAATCATGCTTCCAGGTCTTGGAAAGTTTGCAAAGAAGCACCGTGCAGCTCGCACTGGTCGCAACCCAATGACTGGAGCAACTATCCAAATCCCTGCAAAGACTGTTCTCAAGTTCACAGTGAACAAGGCTGCAAAGGACGCATTGCTATAATCTAGCAACGCTTTATCCACACAAATACGCATTACAATAATGCGTATTTTTGTTATACTCAAGTCAATCCTATATTTAATTATGAAAATTCACCGGTTCACTTTTCTTACTCACTTTGCCGCCGCGTGTTTGCTTGCATTTTCTGTTCTCCTTCTCGCACGCGGAGTAACGCAGGCGGTACCTACTGTCACGGGAACATTGACTAGTCCTTCGGGGAGCATGGATGCGACTGCAGCTCCGGGTGATACTAATGTAAAAATTGCAGAATTTGATATCGCGGTGGCTACTTCTTCAGTTATAACAAATGGTTCTTCTTATGTAATTGCGGAAGGAAATCCGCTTACGCAAATCGAGTCAGATACGACTATCCGCTTTGTGGACAGCGCCGGGCTTTCAACATATACGGATGGGGACATCGTCTTTGACACTGTCGATCAGTTGGTTGATACAACGGACACAGTGTTGTTTGGTGGACCCTTTGAGCAGTTCCCGGCAACCCCCGAGGCAACGGGACGTTTTGGGGCTGATGCGTGGCTAGATCAAAATAGTAATGGAATTTTTGATTCAGGGGAAGATTTTATGGGACTGGGGACTTATGCGAGCGCAGCAGTTGACGGTGCTTCTATCCGTCTATTTGGAAGTAATGAAATATCTGCAACAAATGGCTTAAATGGTTTAAATGTAGATCCATTCATTGAATTGATTCATACGGGGGATCCGGAAGATCCTGCTTTTATTACAGATACCGATAATGACGATGTTTTGAGTGCGGGAGATGTAGTGACGGTAGCTGGTGCGGGCAATATAGACCCACTTTCCGCGAGCGACAATGTTTGTTTTGATGGTTCAATTAGTGACGACAGTGAGTTTGATTATACCGACAGCACAACCTATGAAAATATTTGGTGGGATGCAGCAGGAGATTGTTCTGCCTTTACGACTGGAGACGATATTATTTTAACGGGTTCTGGAGTACCAACGGGGACTTCGACGGAGTTTGGCACCGAGGCGGAAGTTGGGTATCTCAATATTATGGATACGGGGAATTATGTATGTGCGCGTGCCGCTGAATGCTATGAAATAGTGTATACGGGCGTGAACGGCACCAACTGGTCAGATGGAGATAATTTTAATACCGCAAATATATTTTTTGACCCGTCACCCGTTGCGACGGATGGATTAATAGCAGCAGCAGATGAATGGGGTTCGGGAGGGTACACGCTCAATACACTCACTGATCTCTCTCTTGTTGCAGGAGGAGAGTCTATGTACGCATATATAGATACTAACGCTGATACGAATTATGATCATGGAGAAGCTATCTTAACACGTACATATGCAGAACCCGCGGGGAATGCGGTAATGGCCACCGGGCAAACATTTTTGCTTTTTGGAGAACATGATTATTACTATTTAGATGTATCTCCTGGAGTTACGCCGGATTTTTCGGCCGATCGTGAGGTATTGTTTCTTTCGGCAGACGCGGTATTAGACACTGGAGCAATTGACGGATCCGGAACAGATGATCTTGTATACCGTCCAAGTGAGGTAGTTGATAGTCGTCTCAATCTTTTCTCTGATGATAACAGAAGTTTGTCCTATTATGATCATAATGCGAGCGGCTCTCTTGAGATAGGTGATGACATTATTGAAGGAGTGGGAGCTTATAATGTGGATGATCTATTAATATTCCAAATAGGTGAAACCACCATAGAACCAGATGCATTATTTGACGACAATACATTGGATGCGGTTTATCTGTATCGCTCAGCGGGAGCTACTTGTACAGGCGCGGGAACGGATACGCTCATCGCATCTGATGTAGTGGCACCTATCTTGCTGCAGGACATGACGGTAACATCGGAGAACTTCTTTGTGTCAGACAATGGTACATTTGATAACCAGCTTTGTTTATATGCTGATCTTGCGAGTGATGCTCCGCTTGGGTCCAGAGTCCATATTGAAGTTCCAGACAATTCGGTTGATTTTCTAAGTGGGACGGTTGCTTCGGTTGGCTTTGTGGACAATCCTCTTCTCATTTCTGAGAGTATAGATGTAACGCCAAGTATAAGTCCTGGGCACATTTCTACAACAAATTCAGTTACGTATACGATGACAACAACCGGACCAATTGCAGCTGACATTAGTGTATATGCCGGATTTCCTTCAACGATCGACACAACCGGTGCAAGTATTGGGTGTACGGCAAATGGTGTTGCCATTTCCGGCTCTTCTTCTCTTAGTTCATTTGGACCTATTGATATTGTTTTCTTTCAGGGTTCAGGGGGCGTGGCGGGAGGGGTAGAAGTAGCGTGTACGGTAACGAATCTTACAGGTCCAGATACAGCAGGGGTATATACGGGGGGAGTATTCACTATCAATACAGATGGAAGTGGCGCTCTGCGAGGAGCATTGGTAGATTGGTCGGTTAGTTATACGTTTACGGAAGGAACGGTAGATCCGGGTGGTGGGTGTGATGAATGTGTATTGCCAGTAATCGAACTACCAACATATGATGTAACGGTTGTTACTCCAAATGGAGGAGAAGTCATTAAGTCAGGATCAATTTACCCAATTAGCTGGACAGCGGACGACGAGGTGGAATTTGTAAACTTAGCTTACTCGGTAGACGGTGGTCATATCTATAAAGATATCGTCCGCGGAGTTCCAAATACGGGGTCAATTGCATGGAATGTTCCTAAAGTTGAGTCTGATGAAATGTTGGTGCGTATTCAGTCAACAGACTTGGTAAACGTACGAAATGACGATGAGTCGGACGCTGTCTTTTCCGTTATCGACCCAACGAAGCCATTTATTACGTGGCGTAGTCCGGCAAGTAACTCTAGTTTGCAGGCGGGTACAAAGCAGTGGTTATTGTGGGATTCTTCGAAAGTTATTACTGAAATTGAATTGTCATTATCGGTAGATGGTGGTCTTACGTATCCAATAACAACGGGTAAGGTGAAGAATGCTAATGCGTATCAACTACAGCTTCCGTCTACGGATGTACAAGGGGCATATATCAAGATTGTTGGATATGCAAAAGGATTTAGCCCTATAGAGGTTATTACGGGACCATTAAGTATTCTTACAAATGTAGATACGGCGGCATTAAAAGTGACGGCGCCAAATGTGATGCAGGCATTTGTGGCAGGACAGAAGACGACGATTACATGGGAAACAACAGGAAATGTGCCATTGGTTGAATTACAGTTTGCGGCAGACGGTAAGTCGTGGGCTCCTATTTCTGAGTTTATTCCAAATACAGGATCATATGAGTGGACTGTGCGAGATGTTGAGTCGGAATACGCATTCATTCGCGTAGGCGGAACGAGTGCATTTGGAAAATATGTATCTGATCGATCTGATGAACCGTTCTGGATTGTTCGTACAATTGTGCCGGCGGTTACCATCACGTCACCAAAA
>CAYPYH010000010.1:0-15743 GCA_964415145.1 uncultured Gammaproteobacteria bacterium | reverse complement strand
CTGTATCTACCGCCGCTTGCGCCGCTGCGTCTTGCAGTGTTTGCGAAACAGAGCTAGAAGAGCTTGCTGATTGTGCGAGTAACATATGTGAACATCATAGCACAATGTGCACGCTTTAATATTGACGCCTGTGGGGATTTCTGATATTCTGCATCGTCAATACCAAAGCCGGTATTGCAACAAGGATGGAGGAACCTACCCATGCGTACTCGTAGTCCCACTGAGGTACTCGCCCTTCTGGGTCTGGAAGTTCAAGAGAAGCGCTGCCTGGCGCTCATTGCGCTCCTTGGCACTGACGCAGGCACCCTGACGCGCGTGAAGGAGGTGCTCGCCCTACAGTCGACCCTCAAGGACATCGCCAACTTCGACCTGCGCACGCAGCGACTCGCCTTCTTGCGCCAAGTGGTGCACGTGCGTCCGAGTCTTCGTCCGAAGTTCATCTTTCCCGAAGACAAGAACGGACCGCTCGCGATCAAGAGCGAAGCTGCCAAGGTACTGCGCGCGATGGTGCGCGAGTACGTCGAGCTCATGCTGCGTGGCGAACTCGAGGGCTTCGAGCGTGACCACGAGCACGGAGAGCTGATCCTGCGCCTGACGGTCAAGGATGTGATCGTCCGCCCGAACGGTGAGCATCGTGCCGAGCTCAAGCGCCTGACGACGGCCATGCTCGATGCCCACAAGATCGAGGTCTCCGACGTCCGCGTGGAGATCCGCGGCAATGTGCTCGATGTCACCCAGGTGCACTAGTCCTCGACTCGTCGCTCCGCACGTCTGTGCGGAGCACTTCTTTTTTTATTCATTCAGCCATAAAAAAAGAGGCGAACCTTCCCTATGTGGAAGTATTCACCCTCATTCGTACGACGGATTTATGTCTAGGTTACCTGCTCGCGCGCTCGCGACCACTGGATCACGGGACCAAGCATCAGCGCACCCACGAGCGTAGAGAACAGAACCACCGCCATGGAGATGGCGAAGATGAACGGGGTAAAGATTCCGGCAACGAGACCCATCTTCGCGAAGATGATGCCGACCTCCCCACGTGGAGCCATACCCATGCCGACAATCAGTCGGTCCTCCTTCACTACGATTCCCGCCATGACCTTGGTCACGATCATGAGCACGGTCAGAACCAGGGCATGCCCCAGCACCTGAACGGACATCAGAACCGTAGGGTCGACAGCACAGATCACCATGACAAAGAAGAATGGGCCGAAGAACTTCACCAGACGAGACACCGTGTGCTCGACCGGCTTATGCGCCACCGCTTCGTGCTCCTTGCGCACAAAGTAGGTCTCGTCGAGCGCCAGTCCGGTAAAGAACGCGCCGATGATCCCAGCGATCCCGAACATGGTCGCGGTACCCACGAACAAAGCGAGGATCGCGTAAAGCGCGTACTCCTGCAGGTCCTCGTCCCATGTCCGCAGAACCTTGAGCAAGGGCGGCGTCAGGAAGTGGCCCACAATCGGCATGCCGATCGCACCCGTCAGGGCGATACCAATCTTCCACGCCGCGTCGCCCCAACTCCCCGCTGGGTCATTGAGCGCCTGCGCAATGGTGAGATCGATGAGTCCCCCAACGTCATCCACCACCGCAGCCGCCTGCACGATTTGCGCAAACGGCGCGGCAACGACACCCAGGTTTTCCATGACGGTCTGCGTGATACCCACCGAGGTGGCCACGAAAACACCGCCGAAGTAGAATGCTTGGCCTGCGGTCATGCCTAGCACATAGTAGCCATAGAGCCCTGCTGCCACCTGCGGGCAGACAATGCCGACCAAAGCCACCCACAGACCGACCCGCGCCGCCTTCATGAGGCGGTACAAATCACTCTCCAGTCCGGCGGAAAGCATGATGAAGCAGGCACCCGCTTCGGCCATGAACCCGAGCACAGACAGACCGTGCTCACCCTCACCGCGCAACATGTGCACGGTGGGCGCGAACCAGGCCACGCCCTCGAGCGGGATCAGCGACACACTGAAGCCTGTTGCCAGCAGCATGAGCCAGGCTGCCATGGGTACCTTGCCCATGGGGTACGGGAACACCAAAGTCCCTTCCAGACGCTTCGCCGTCCACGCGAGCAAGAACACGAGACCAAACATGAAGACAAGAACCGGATCGATGTGCATGAAGCACTCCTTGTGCGTACCTGTGAAACTGTGCGCTGCCTAGGCTATCAAAAAATAGCCTTCTGTCAAGATGCGGATACTTCCCAAAACGACATAAGCCGCCCAGCAGGGCGGCTTATTTATTTATGCACGCAAATTAAGTTCTTCCAACAATTCTTTCTCCTTACGCGACAATTTCTTTGGCGTCACAACGGTCACGATCACAATATGATCCCCACGCCCGCGACCATGCGGCACACCCTTTGCCTTCAATCGTAATTTATCTGACGACTGTGTTCCTGCGGGAATAGAAAGCTTCACCTTACCGTCCACCGTATCTACTTCGATCGTGTCGCCAATTGCTGCCTGCGTGAATCCAATTTTCACTTCAGAATAAATATTGTCGCCTTCGCGTTCGAATCGCTTATCACCTAATACTCGTAGTTGAATGAATAAGTCACCAGGGACTCCTCCCTTGATCGCCTCCCCTTGCCCACGCAAGCGCATGCGATTTCCATTTTCAACCCCTGACGGAATATCTACACGCACCGTCTTGCGCGCATATTCGGTTCCTTCGCCCTTACATGTGGTACATGGTTTTTCTGGAATACTTCCCGCTCCATGGCAGGTTCCACATTGTACACGCGACTGCACCGCTCCAAAAATAGTATTTTGTGTGCGCACCGTGTGACCACTTCCCTTACATGTTTTACACTCATTCATTTTTGTATTCGGCTCACCACCGTTTCCACTACAACGTTCGCACGTATTGTTTTTTGTCAGCGATACTTCTTTTTGAATACCAAAAATAGATTCTTCAAAGGTAAGCTGAATGGCGATTTCAATATCTTGCCCTTTTTGTTGGCCACCGCCTCCACCACGTTGTCCACCTCCAAAGAAATCACCAAATATATCTCCCAAGTCTTCGAAGTTCATTCCTTGTCCGCCACCGAATCCACCAAAGCCTTGTCCGCCTCCAAATCCCGCACCACCATTAAATGCGGCATCGCCGTATTGGTCGTACTGTGCACGCTTTTGTTCATCGCCAAGTATTTGATATGCCTCGTTAATTTCTTTAAACTTTGCTTCATTACCTGTTTTCTTGTCTGGGTGATGTTCATGCGCGAGTTTTCTAAAAGCACGCTTCACTTCGTCCTTTGAAGCGGACTTTTCGACACCTAATGTTTTGTAGTGATCTTTTGACATAATGATTAACTCATTCCTCGCCCCGACGCGTGCGCATGCGGGGCGAGAGAGAATTAGCGAATCTTGTCTTCGCTTTCGTCTACCACGTTTTGGAAAACAGGCTGACCGATTTCATTAAGTACCATTTGGAAGTCTGTTCCAAGAGTTTCCCATACCGCTTCAAGTTCTAGCTTTAGCAATTTGAAATCATTTGGCTTGCCTTCGGTATCCATCCATGCAAATTGATCTACTGGCACGCGCATAACCTTTCCGAATCCCTGATCGTCCACGCACTTGTAAAGGTCGTACTCGGTCTTGCTGAGTGCCATTTTGTAGATTTGCATAATTATTCTGTTTTTGGTTCGTCCTTCGCGTCGTCTTTAACTTCCTCGAAGTTCGCGTCCTTTGCGCCTTCGGCTCCCGCGTCAGCACCTGGGGCTTCTGCTCCTGGCGCTGCGTCAGCAGCGCCTTGTTGCTGGTAAAGTCCTGCACCAATTTCTTGTGCGGTCTTTGAAAGCGCTTCGCTTGCCGCACTAATTGCTGCCAAGTCTTCCCCACCGCTTACCTTTTCAACTTCGGCAATCTTTTCTTCGATTTGCTTCTTTTGATCGTCGGTGATCTTTTCTTTGTTTTCGTCGATCATCTTGCGCGTAGTATACACGAGTGAATCTGCCATGTTTTTAGCCTCGATAAGCTCGCGCTTCTTCTTGTCGGCCTCTGCGTGCGTGTCTGCGTCTTGCTTCATGCGTTCAACTTCTTCCTTGGAAAGTCCTGAACTTGCAGTAATTGTGATCTTTTGTTCTTTTCCACTTCCCTTATCTACCGCTTTAACATTCAAGATTCCGTTTGCGTCGATGTCGAATGAAACTTCGATCTGTGGTACGCCGCGTGGCGCCATTGGAATTCCGGTGAGTCCGAATTGTCCCAAAAGTTTATTGTCATTCGCCATTTCGCGTTCTCCCTGGAACACCTTAATGTCTACTGAATTTTGATTGTCAGCGGCCGTAGAAAATACTTGGCTCTTTGAGGTAGGAATAGTTGTGTTACGGTCGATCAACTTAGTCATTACTCCACCAAGTGTTTCAATACCAAATGAAAGTGGTGTTACGTCCAAAAGAAGAACGTCCTTTACATCTCCTTGCAAGATTCCAGCCTGAACTGCTGCTCCAAGTGCAACTACTTCGTCTGGGTTCACTGTTGAGTTTGGCTTTTTTCCAAAGAACTCTTCTACCTTCTTTTGCACAAGTGGCATACGAGTCATTCCTCCAACCATAACGATTTCTTCAATCGCTGACGGTTCGATTTTTGCGTCTGCCAATGCCTTTTTTACTGGTGCCATTGTTTTTTCAACAAGAGGTGCCACCAATTCTTCCAACTTTGCGCGAGTAAGCGTTAATACCAAGTGCTTTGGACCGTCTGCTCCTTGGGTAATAAATGGTTGATTGATTTCTGTTTGTTGTGACGTTGAAAGTTCGATCTTTGCGCGTTCTGCGGCGTCTTTAATACGCTGCAAAGCCAATGGGTCGGTTCCCAAATCTACTCCTTCTTGTTTTTTGAACTCGGCCAAGATCCAGTCAATTACCACTTTGTCGAAGTCGTCTCCACCAAGGTGTGTGTCACCATTTGTTGAAATTACTTCTACTGTTCCTTCACTAATGTCGAGTACAGAAACGTCGAATGTTCCTCCACCCAAATCGTACACGAGTACTTGCTGACCAACATTTTTGTCGAATCCATACGCAAGTGCCGCAGCGGTAGGTTCATTAATAATGCGGAGCACCTTGAGACCCGCAATTTCACCTGCGTCCTTAGTTGCTTGGCGCTGTGCGTCGTCAAAGTACGCTGGAACGGTAATAACCGCTTCAGTAATTGTTTCTCCGATCTTTGCTTCGGCATCTGCCTTCAATTTCTGCAATACCATCGCTGCGATTTCTTGTGGTGTGTGTTCCTTGTCTCCCATTTGAATTGCAACACCTTCCCCGCGCTTTACGATTTTAAAAGGCATTAAGTGAAGGTCGCGTTGCACTTCTTCGTCTTCGAAACGGCGACCAATAAGGCGCTTGATTGAGTAAAGAGTATTTGCAGGGTTCGTAACCGCCTGACGCTTCGCTGGAGTTCCAACTACGCGCTCTCCTGACTTTGCAACTGCAATCATAGACGGCGTGGTGCGTGCACCTTCGGCGTTTTCAATGATTTTTGGCTGACCACCTTCGATGATCGCCATTGCAGAGTTCGTGGTACCAAGATCGATTCCTAAAATTTTTGCCATATAATATTAATAATATCGAGGTTAATGTGTAATTTCTCTGTACCGTATATTTCCTGGATGTCCCTTTAAGATCAATTCCACTTCCTTATCTGAACCAAAATGCTCACGCAGGATAGATTCACCGAATGTGCTTCTCAATTCATCAGTTATACTGTCCAGAATAGTTTTTGCAAATTCCGCTTCAATCAGATCATTTGATAAATGCGCAAATGGAATAATATTTAGATATTTCCGACCAAGATCCAGATATGCTTCCTGAATAATCTTAGTTGCTTCGCTTACATCGCTAAGAGAATCGTGACTTTCGATTGTTATCCAGACCAATGTAACATCATTGATATCCTGAGGTTCCTTTATTTCGTCATGTGTCATACCTCCAACACCACGAGTAGATAATCCTGTTACATGCGACTCGTAGCTGTCGCAACTCCATATCATCATGCGCATACTATTTCTGAATGATTACCTTTGCAGGCCGCAGTACGAGCTCACCAATCTTCCACCCTGGAATTAAAACCTCGAGGATTTCTCCTTCGGCTCTTCCTTCTTCGTGGCGTTCGCTTGCGGCATCGTGCATGCGTGGGTCGAATTGACCGGTCGTTGCAACGCGCTCTACACCCATCTGAGCCATCGCTTCTTCGAATTGCTTTTCAATGTAGAGAATTCCTTGCAGCCACGGTTCGATTTTCTTGCGGCCATCTTCGGGCAATCCGCTCAAGTCGGGTTGAAATTTAACCGCTTGTGCGAAGTTGTCGACTACTGGGAGCAAATCGCGCGCGAGTCCCGCGCGGATTGCCCGGCGAGATTCTTCGGCGCGAGCCGACAAGTCGCGTTTAATATTTTCGTAGTCGGCGAGCGCTCTTTGCCAACCTTGTTTGTATTCATCGCTCTGCTTTTGTAGCGTTTCGATTTCCGAGAGTTCTGGCACTACTTGCGCGGCGTCTTCATTTAATTCTTCTTCATCTGGCATATTAATCTTCGAGTAATTGTCGGGCCTCGTGAATTAGTTCCATGTTCTTTTGATAATCCATGCGCGTTGGCCCCATGAGCCCTACCACACCGGTAATTCCATTTGGCATGCGATACTTCACCATGACCGTCGCCATTTCGCTACTGAGTGGATTCTCACTTCCGATCCAAATGTCCATGTCCTTGGTCGCATTTTTGAAGAGGTCTTTCATGACTTCGTCGAATCGATCAACGACTGTTGAAAGCGCGCGCATGGAAGCCATATCTTGAAAGTCTGGCTTTTGGAATAATTCGGTGAAGCCGGTGTAGTAACGCCAGCCATCGTCGAGCGTTGCAAAGGCGCTTTCACCAGAAATTTTTACGAGTGCTTTTGCAAGCTGGCGCATTTGGTCTTTAGCGTCTTCCACTTCTTCAATCGCTTGGCGAAGTGGCGGGTGAAGTTTGGCCGGAGTCTTACGCGGCTGCATAAGCTTCAAGTACAAGCGGTAACCGTCTTCCGTTGGCACACGCCCAGAGGACGTATGTGGTTGGCGCAAAAATCCGAGCTCTTCTAGTACGACCATGTCGTTTCGAATAGTGGCCGGAGACACATCCAAACGGTACTTACTCGCAATGATAGCAGATGCCACCGGTTCGGCAGTTTCTACATATTCGCGAATGACCGCGGACAAAATATATGCTTGGCGCTCATTTAACATATTAGCAGTCTATATTGTAGACTGCTAAATAAGGTCTGTCAAATTTTTTAGACACTCTTCCAAGAAAGCTTATTGGTCTTCTTCGCCTTAAGGATTTTGGCGAATGAGGACCCTCCTAATTGCGCTGGATTTATAACGAATGACGCCCCCTCACCATAGAACTGTTCGGTGAGTGCCCGTGTGCGCGCCGTAAGCACAAGTGTCGCTTTACTCTTCTTCTTATTAAGATATGCAATAAGATCTCTATTCACCGCCTTGTCGGCCACGGTACAAATAATCATCTTTGCTCGATGTATTTGATGTTCTTCTAAGAAATCTTCACTACCCGCATCCCCATACACAACTGGCTCTTCAAGGGCTGACAATCTTTGCACGGCTGCTGGATCAAACTCTACCACAATATAATTATCACTCAATGCCTTGACCGTAGGCAGAATTTGTTCACCCAAGTCTTCGCACCCGATTTGAATAATGTCATGTGTTTTCAAAAGAGTACGGTCTGGATCATGCTGCTTTGGCGCCATCCATTTAAATGCCCAAGCGATGTAATCATAGATTTCCTCATTGTAGTTAATGAGATATGTGGACAGAACCATGGTGATCATTCCAACGATTGTGGCGATTGGCAAAAGTTCCACGCCGATCAATCCCGCACCAATGCCGGCCGCCAATACAATGAATGAGAACTCACTAATTTGAGCCATCGTAACACCCACCAAAAATCCTGTGCGCGGGTGGTATCCAAATAGACGTAAAATGACCAAGAGGATGAGCGGGTTTCCTATAAGCACATAAGCGGCGAATGCGATTGCGGGGACAATCGTCTCCGCACCCAAGTCTGGAGAAAGATGCGTACCCAATACGACAAAGAAAATAATAAGGAAAAAATCACGCAAGGGGCGAATTTTATGTTCAACTTCTGTATGATAGCGACTACCCGAAAGCGACATTCCTGCTAAGAGTGCTCCAATTTCGATTCCAAATCCCAATCCCAAGGTCACCATCGCCACAACAAAACACCAACTGACAGCAAGGATAAACAATAGTTCAGGTTGGCGCGCCGCAATCGTAAAGACCGGAAGTAAAATGTATTGACTAATGAACATGAGAATAAGCACAAGCACAATTCCCTTTCCAAAAGAAAGTAATAATACGTCTCCAACCGAACCTCCCCCTGTGCGCACTGCCGCAAGCGCAATAAGCACGATGAGCGCAATGAAATCTTGAATAATCAGTGTTCCCACCGCAATGCGCCCATAAAAACGGTCCAAATCTTGCTTGTCAGAAAGGAGTTTTACAATAACGATGGTACTTGAGAAGGCAAATCCCACGCTTAAAAACCATGAATCCAATACAGCGAAATGAAGCGCGCGTGCAACCACATATCCAATAGTGGTCGTAATCGTGACTTGGCCCAGACCTGCGAATAATGCGACGCCCCCTACATCTTTAATTTTTCGAAAGTTAAGATTGAGCCCCACAAGGAAAAGAAGAAAAGCAATTCCCATTTGCGACAGGACTTCAAAAATTTCTGGTGAATGCGTAAGGCCAAGTACGCTTGGACCCACGATGAGTCCCGTGACCATGTAGGCCACAATAAGCGGCTGGCGCAAAATGAAAACAATCAGCGACAAAAAGCCAGCCGTAATTAATACAAGCGCCACTTCGTGAAATAAAGTAATGTCCATATCCTCCTAAGATATCGCTAGTATAGCAAAGAATGATTTACTTTGCGCACATTGACATGGGGATGAAATTTTTATACCATGCCCGCGTACAAACTCGGCTCACCAAATCACATTTGGCTCCATCGTCTAACGGTTAGGACACGGCCTTCTCAAGGCTGTAATCGGGGTTCGATTCCCCGTGGAGTCACCAGAAACATCGTCTCAATAATGAGGCGGTTTTTCTTTATTAAAGATTTTTATTTTTATGCTGCGTGTAAGCGATGTTCGTGCTTTTCGATCCCTCGATTCATCATAGCAACCATATCACCCCTCAAATCCCAAAGCTTTTCGTCTAAATAATCCTTGGTTACCATTTGGGATTCCACTTTAATGAATCGTTCGTCCATACGTGTCTCCAGGCGATCAAATCGTTGATCGGTCGCCTCAGCGAATGCGTGCATCGCGCCAAGCATCTCCTCAAACCGAAGATCGGTTGATTTTTGATTGGATTGAATAGTTCCTATTACCTCTTCGAATCGTAGGTCTGTTGATTTTTGATTGGACTGGATGACCCTCAACATCTCTTCAAACCGAAAATCTGTCGATTTCTGGTTTGATTGAATAAGTTCGAACAAATCTCTCTTTGTAATTTCTTCTTGCATAAAAAATAATTAGTATTGGAGAGTGTTATTTCTATTCTAGCACATACTATTTTTGAGTTATGCACAGTAAATAAAAGGCGCCACTCCTTCGCGGAATGGCGTACACGAGCTACGTACGGATCAGATGGACGTGACCAGTCGAGCGCGGCGGTCGGCCAAGGTGATCGTAGCAACCACGCCCGACGTGAACGCGATCGCGTCCTCGTAGACACCGTCGGAGCAGATGATTCCCCCTTCGGCCATCTCGGACGTGACCACGAACTTCTGACCCTGCAAGATGCGACCGAAGGCCGTGTCGGCGAAGGTGTACTTGGTGACGAATGGCTCGCGCACCACGTAGACCAGCTGCTTGGCGTCGCGCGGGAACGGAATGGGGATACGAGGCCCACTGCCCGTAATCGCCGCAGCTCCCTGCGTGACTGACTTGAGCCAACCCGTGGAACCAGTACCCGTCGAAATGATGATTCCGCTCGAGGACTGGCGCTCCACACGGCCACCCGGAGCCTGCACGGTGTAGAGCGAACTCACATGAACCTGACGCCCAATGAGCAGTTCATTCACCGCGTACAGGGTCTCACCGTTATTGGTCTCGACCTTGGCGAGCGCCACCTCTTCGTACTTTGCACGGTCCTCAGTGATGGCTGCAATCGCCGCCTTCACCTGGGTCGAGGCAAAGCGCATGAGCGTTCCATCGATCCGCTTTGGGTCGGGATTGATCGTCAGGATCGGCTGACCCGTGGTGTACTTCGCCAGATTGACGAAGAGACCGTCGGGACCGATCGCAATGATCAGATCCTTTTCCCGAAACAAGAAGTTGGAAAGCTCCTTGCGCGTCGTGCGGGTCTGAGAAGTTCCGTGAGGAATGGCGCGCACGACGTCAGCTACCGCTTGGTGCTGTGCGTCATGCGCTTCCTTGTACTCCACGAAGTCCGTCTCGCGCCCGCGCGACTTGAGGTAGAACTTCACCGCGTCGGCCGAGCCGTGGCGCTCGAGGAGATCCTCGAGCGCCGTGGGTTTGGTGACGACGACCACACGATCGACGGAGGTCACGTGGCCTTCTTGCTCAGCCGATCGCCGAGCAGGTCACCAAGCAGATCGCCGAAGTTGAGGTTGCCGATGTGCGCACCGCTCTTGGCGAGGTCCTGCAGCGCGAGCGCCACGAGCACCGCCGGGTCCTTGCCCTCGAAGGTTGCAAGGCGCTTGGCCGCCGCTTCCGCGTCGGCCGTAGCCTCGGCGATCACGTTCGCATTGCGCTTCTCGATCAGGGCGCCGCGCTGCTCCTCAAGCTCACGCGCCGTGTCGGCCTCGTACTTCTTAATCTTGCGCTCATTCTTGGCCTGCTCGTCGCGACGGGCCGCCACGGCGCTGTCCTGGCCGGCGAGCAACTTCTCGCGCGTCTCAGCCTCGAGCGCCTTGGCGAGCTGCGAGTCCGCGGCGCTCACTTTGCCGATCGAGAGCTGCTGGACCGTGAACCCAAGCGTGAGCAGTTCCTGTGCCTTGGCCTTGAGCGCCTCCGACGCTGCCTCTTCGAGCGCGCTCGCGCCCAAGAGGTTTTCGACCAGGGTCTTGCCTGCGATCTGAGCACGAACCACGCGCTGCAAGGCGCTCTTGACGTCGCCGTACAGGAGCTCGAGCGCCTCTTCGTTGTTGTACTCGAGAGTCTTCGTGTTCACGGTGAGGTCGAAGCGCTGCAGAGCCGTCTCAGGGTTCACAAGTACCATCAGGTCACCCTGCACGGTCACGCGCTGCTTGTCGGAGCTGAGCTCTTCGAAGCTGAACGAGACCAGCTGAACGGCCGCCGGCACAAGTGCCAATGAGCGCCAGTTGAGCACGGGCTGCGTGCCTTCGATGTAGTGGCTGAACTTGCCGCCCTTGTACAAGGCGAGCTTCACGGCCGGTGAGGCCGTCACGAAGCGAAAGAACTTGGGGAGCGCGGGCAGATTAGGCATACGGGCCATGGGACACTTCTCACATTGTTTTGGGCACGGAATTGCGCCCTTGGGACTACGGCACTTCGTGTCGTATGTACACACCTTAACACCATAGTGTACATTGTACAATAGCTTGTGGATAAGACCCGTAAAGCAAGGATAAACGCCACATCTATTGACTTTTTAGCTAATTTCTGCTATTATCTCGCTGGAGGTGCTGCTCATGTCCATGTCCCCTTTCGCGCGCATCGTGCGTGCCACCCTCGCTCTCGCCGCGTTCGTCGCGGCCTACCTCAACTGGGTTCATCTGCCCATTCCCATCATGCCGAGCATGACGGACGAGATGCCGATCACCAACATCGGACCGGCCTACATCCTGGCCGGGCTCCTGCTCGGCATGTCGGTGTTCACCGACAAGCCCATGGGCGAGTCCGATACGCCCTCGATCAACAAGGAACCGGTCAACAAGTCCGAGGTCGACCTCGTCCCAGCGACCAGCACCGTGATGACCCTGATGGTCTTCATGATCTGCGTCTGGGCCGGCACCGGCATCTACTTCGCCGCGACCAACGGCCCCTGGCTCCCCTTCCTGGTCCTCGTGGTGGCCTTCTCGTGGTTCGCCACGCAGATCCCCAAGATCAGCACGATGAACGCGGCCCACATCGACAAGAGCCCCGTTCCCTGATCCACTTCGTACGCCGGCAACCTCACCCTGAGGCTGCCGGCGTCTCGCGTTCCATATTATTTTTTTACATAATAAAAATGACCTCTAGCACGAATGCGAGGTCACGAAGGTCGAGACCGACCAGGGAACATCAATGGAAATTTCAGAACCTTTCCCACGGGTGGCCTCCAGCTGCGCCCTTGTGAATTACACTGAGTAATCACTTGATTGCTCGCCTGCAGAAGCGCCTGCCAATGATGTACATGATCAATCGGTAGTCCATGTGCCCTATGACAGTCCGGACAGTGCACAACCCAACGCTGAAACTGCACAAGATCTGCCGCCGTGGCAGTCCCATTATCAAAACGAGTGTAGAGGTCGCGATGAGCATCGCAACCATTGCGCGTACTTCTCATGCTCCCTTCCTACGGTGGTGTGACTACTCTACACTAAAATGGCTAAAATAAGCAAAGCTAAAGCAAAGCGATAGATTCCAAACCATACAAAACTTGCCTTGCGTGCAACAAATATGAGCAGTTGAATGGCGAGCAATCCTGACAAAAATGCGCTCATCATTCCCACACCAATTGCGAGAGGTGACGTCGTAAATCCAAATTCAAGCGCATCTTTCAAAGTTAAAAGTCCAGCCGCTGCAATCGCGGGCATAGCTAGTAAAAAAGCGAAGCGTGCAGCGTCTTCGCGCGCGAGACCAGAAACCATACCTGTTGTCATGATAATTCCTGAACGTGACGTACCAGGAATCAGTGCAATCACCTGTGCAGCTCCCATAAAAAGTGCACGCCCCCAGCCAACACGAATAAGCGCTGGTAACTTTTCGTGATGACGCGCAGCGGCATCTGCCACCACAAGTGCCACACCCCAAACAATCAAAGAAATCGCCACTGGGACCGGGCCACGCAGTGGCTCTACTAAATCAGCACCTCCTAGAGCGCCAAAAATAATAATCGGCAATGTTCCAAACAACACAAGCGCAAGTAATTTTGGTACTCGCAACATTTGCCACACATCCTTACGTAGCGCAATGAAAATTGCCCCCAGTGTTGCAACATGTACCGCTACATCAAAATCCAAACCTTGCTCTGGCCAATGAAAAAATTGCGGTAAAATAAGCAAATGCGCCGAACTTGAGATAGGGAGAAATTCCGCAAAACCCTGAATGATACCTAGAATGATCGCCTGAAATACTGTCATACTTATGAGTTACTCGTTGGAGGTTTTGGAATATATGGTCGTGGTGCGCCTGGTGGAACAACCTGCCCTGTAGCTCCAGCGCTCTTTCCACGATTACGACGCTTACGCTTGCGCTTCTTTTCTTCTTCACCCTGAGCGGTATTAGATTCATCACCCTCTTGTGTAGGTAAAGATGGCACACGCATTGACATTGGCGACGGTAATGGCATCGCAACCGGCTTTGGTGCAACAATAGGCGCCGCAACACGAGGTGCCGGCACATATGGCTTAGGCGCTGGCGCAGAAGCAGGTGCCGCCACAGGTTGTTCTGTTACGGCCTCAGCAACAACTGGTTGTGCGGGTACCTTTAATATATCTCCCGCTTGCGGGCGCAACTCTTCTTGCTTTGGTGCGATCTCCTTCAAAATATCATCTTCGTCTTCTGGTACTGGTGCCGGCATCGGTTTTGGAGCACTCGCCACTGGCGCCACAGGCTTTGGCACTTCAAGCGCTGCCAAAGAAATCTCTCCTGGAGTTTCAATGACCACCGGTTCACTATTTTTAACCGTGGGCACTTCTTTCACAGGGAGTACTCCAGCTGCCTTGCTAGACCAGCCACGCGCAGGAGGCGCTGCTTTACTTCCTCCTCCGCCTCCGCTACTTGGTGTTCCTCCCGCAGCTTTTTCATCACGCATAATACCGTGACAATCTTCACAGTAAATTGGGCGCGAACGATCAAGTTCAACTGGCAATTCAAATGTTTTCTGACAGCGCGTACAATCATAACTATGCGCAAATTTCTTTTTCTTTGCGTCTTTCTTGCCCTTCTTGGCGGCCGCCAATGCGTCGTCTACATTTACATCCGAATCAAATCCCGCCCACGAGAATACTTCCTTTTCAATTTCTTCGCGTGGCTGGCTATAAAACTCACGTGAATGTTCTACAATTTTCGCCATGCTTCCTGTACGATGCCCAATTGGTGGCAATGTTGTTGCCGAAAATGGAGGCGATGTTACCCCGTCGATCATCAACTTCAAATAAATATTATATTTTGGCAAGTTAATAATATCTTCTGGTGTAAAACGCGGCATGAATTCGGCTTCCATGAACATGGCGTCAGGCGAACCCACACGGAATGAAACGATTGTTCCTACGTTTCCAAACACGGCGTCACGTACTTCTTCTACCAATTGTTCAATATATTGGTGCGCCATGATCAAGTTCAAACGGTATTTACGCGCCTCAGACAAAATCGATGCAAAGGATTCCACGGCGAAGTTCTGGAACTCGTCCACATACAAATAAAAGTCACGACGGTCTTTTTCTGGAATATTTACACGTTCCATGGCCGACATCTGAATTTTGGTAATAAGCATTCCGCCCAACAAACGTGAGGCGTCTTCCCCCAAATACCCTTTTGAAAGGTTCACAATGAAAATCTTTTCACTGTCCATCATTTCGCGAATATTAATCGACGATTTTGATTGTGCCACGATATTACGCATAATGGCAGCCGAAGTGAATTGACCAACCTTATTTTGAATCGGCGCCACAGCTTCGGCCGCGAACTTAGCGTCATAATTCGCAAACTCCGAAAGCCAAAAGTTCTTTACGATTGGGTCCTGAATATTTTTAATCACCATGGTGCGGTATTCTTCGTCCGACAACATGCGGTTAATACCCAAAAGCGTGGTACCAGGCGTGTCCATGAGCGCCAAAATACAGTTGTTCATGATGTACTCCATACGCGCCGACCACACACCTTCCCAAATCTTTTTGAATACGCTCATGAGTCCCGCTGCCACCAAGTGCTTCATGCGTGGGTCAATCGATTCCAAAATATTGAATCCCATTGGGAATTCCATGTCGGACGGATTGAAATAGACCACGTCCTGCAAACGCCAAGACGGAATAAAGTCCGTTAACTTTTCCGCCGTGTCTCCGTGCGGGTCGATATAACAACACCCGTGCCCCGCATATACATCGGACAAGAAAAGGTTTTCAAGCAAAACCGTTTTCCCCATACCCGTCTTACCAATCAAGTACATGTGGCGGCGGCGATCGTCGGTTTTAATTCCAAAAGTCTGAAGGCGATTACGAAAATTCACACGACCAAAATAAATAGTGTCATTTTCATGATCGTGCGGGTATTTCATTTGAGGTCCTACTTCAGGTTCAGACATAATTGGGATTATTGCGATTCAGGCATGGTGAACTCAGGTGGCAATGTTTGATCATTCAAATCGAGTCCTGGCGGAAGTGGCGCAGGCATTCCAGGGCGCGGCATATGCGCGCGGTCATCTTGAGGCAAGAAAGGAAGTGTCGCTTGCGGAACCGACACAGCGACAGATGGACCCTTTGATGCCACATGCGCGGGAATCTGTACGCTTGGTGCCACTATA
>CAYPYH010000009.1:0-17663 GCA_964415145.1 uncultured Gammaproteobacteria bacterium | reverse complement strand
ATATGTACTCGATGAACCTACGATCGGGCTACATCAACGTGACAATGAACAGCTGATTAAGACACTTGAGGGGCTACGCGATTTGGGAAATACTGTAATTGTTGTAGAGCACGACGAAGACACGATTCGTCGATGTGACTTTATGGTTGAAATCGGTCCGGGAGCCGGAAAACATGGAGGGGAAATTATTGCGGCCGGCGCAATGCCCGAAATATTGCAACACAAAAAATCTCGTACGGCCGCCTACTTGCGTGGAGACGTAAAAATTGAAGTGCCAGAAACGCGTCGTAAACTCGGAAGTGACTCGATTAAAATTAAAGGCGCACAAGAAAACAATTTAAAAAATGTCGATACCGAAATTCCGCTTCGCCGATTCGTTTGTGTAACGGGCGTTTCCGGATCTGGAAAATCTACCCTGATCTTTGATGTTCTCTATCGTGCAATCGCAAAACGTTTAAATGGGAGTAAAGAAATTCCTGGGAAACACAAATCAATTTTGGGACTTGAGTACATCGACAAAGCCATTTTGATGGACCAGTCTGCGATTGGTCGTACTTCGCGTTCAAATCCAGCCACGTATACCGGCGCATGGGGTGCGATTCGTGAACTCTTTACTGAAACTGAAGAAGCAAAATTCCGCGGGTATAAACCGGGACGTTTTAGTTTCAATGTTCCAGGAGGCCGTTGTGAAAACTGTGAGGGACACGGAGAAATTGCGATTGAAATGCACTTCTTGCCAACGGTGTATGTGAATTGTGATGTGTGTGACGGGAAACGTTTTAGCCGTGAAACACTTGAAGTGACGTGGAGAGAAAAGAATATTTGGAATATCCTCGATCTTACAATCGAAGAAGCGGTGGAATTCTTTAAAGATGTGCCAGCCATTGTAGATAGATTGTATACACTTAATGAAGTGGGCCTTGGGTATTTGAAATTGGGTCAATCAGCGACCACGCTTTCGGGTGGTGAAGCGCAGCGCGTAAAATTAGCGGCAGAATTAGCGAAACGCTCAACCGGGCGCACGTTGTACTTGCTCGACGAACCAACGACCGGTTTGCACTTTGATGATGTAAAATTATTGCTCGAAGTATTGCAGCGCTTGGTACAAAAAGGAAATTCGGTTGTGATCATTGAACATAATTTGGACGTGATTAAAACAGCAGATTGGATTATTGACCTTGGGCCAGAAGGTGGAACAGGAGGAGGTCATATTGTTGCCGAAGGAACGCCCGAAGAAATTGCGCGTAAAAAGGAAAGTTTAACGGGGAAGTATTTGCGACCGTATCTTGCATAAGTTTTAGCGATAAAAAAGAGCGCCTCAGTCAGCGCGTGCGCTGACTGAGGCGGAGCTCAAGGGACGCAGACGGACCAGACGTAGTCGAGCTCGTCCCAGAGGTGTTCGACATCGTCGTTCATGGCGGTGATCAGCGTGCCTTGGCGATGCGTGGTGCCATCGAGCTCTTCCACCCAATCGCCCAGGGTGATCGAGTCGTACACCGGACACTGGGTGCGACCTGCGAACAGTGCGTCCGCGGTCGAGGTGTCGCCCGTCATGCAGGCAAGCTGTTCGCCCATGGCGCGCAGCCACAGATCGTGCCACATGAGCGTGTCAGGGATGCTCACGAAGTCGAACCCGCTGGTGCGTCGCTCCAGGGCGGAGACGCGTCCCGAAAGGTCGTTAACCGTGTAGCCGAGACCGCCGATGGCGAAGTTCATGCCGGCGTCGTTCGTACTGCGCGTGGCCACTTCGGTGTCGAGCGCGAGCTGCAGATCGGCGACCTGCAGTTCCAGAGCATCGCGGTCCGTGCGCAGAGCGGCGGTCTCGATCTTCAGCGCGTCCACCTGACGAGCCAGCGAGCGCTCGTTCTGCTGCATGCAGGAGAAGCGCATGGCCACCCCTTGGAAGCTGGTGGTTGAGATCAGGCTGCAGTTGCGCAGTCCGGCCGCTTCCGCTCGCATGGGGGTGGTCAGGGAGAAGAGGATCAGCATCAGGGCGACGATACGCCTGAGAGAAAGGTAGGCGCGCATGGGCGAGCTCCTTACAGGGGTCGAAGTGAGGTAGATCCTCACAGATTCGCCCTTGTTCTGCGTCTTGCAGACCGGCCAGATCTATCATCATTTCGGCACAATGTCAAGGGTTTTAGGTAAAAAAGAAGCCTCATGCAAGTCGTATGCATGAGGGGAGGGTTGGGTGACTGAGGTCGTGGTCGTTTATTGCAATTTGTGCAGGGTGATCTTGTGGTCGCGTTCGCTTGCGGTCGCGAATCCGAGTATGCCACCCGCAGCCAGCATGACCGCAATGAAGGCAAAGGTCAGGTAAACTTCCGCACAGGAAGGAAGGTGATGGCGTTTGCCGAAGATGTACACATTGGGCCAATGGGCGAACAAGGCTCCTCCGAGAGATTGAGCGGGGCGAGTATATCGACAAAAGAGCATTAAGTCAATATGATTCCTTGTGAATATGGCGATCTTCGAACATATAAAGATACAAAACAAAGAACTCCCAGACGAACCGGGTGTGTATTTTTATTATGATGCAAAAGGCGAGCTTTTATATATTGGAAAAGCAACCTCGCTTAAAAAACGTGTAAGTTCCTATTTTTCTAAAGCGCATAATGCGCGTATTGCAGAATTGGTTTCACGTATTGCAAAGATCAATTATATTCAAACCGCTTCGGTGCTAGAAGCATTAGTCTTGGAAGCGAATCAGATTCGTGCCAAGCAACCGTATTACAATGTTTTACTTAAAGATGATAAAACGCATCTCTTTTTGTGTATTACGAATGAAGAATTTCCAAAACCTATTTTGATGCGTGGTTTGGATTTGGAGCGATTTGGCATTGAACCTTTTGCGCGTGAATTAACTACGAAAGCGAAAGAGAAATATCTTGCGATTTATGGTCCGTATACGTCAGGGTATTCGCTGCGCAAGGCACTTGAATATGTGCGTAAATTTATTCCATGGACCACCTGTGAGCCACCAAGTGTGACGGGTAAAACGCGCCCCTGTTTTTATCGACAAATCCAGCAATGCCCGGGCGTGTGTACGGGAGAGATCGATGCAAAAGCGTATCATAAGGTGATTAAGGATTTGATGACCTTCTTTGACGGAAATAAAGAAGTGCTCGCGAAGCGATTGGAAAAGGCGATGAAACAGGCGGCGGCCAAAAAGGAATACGAAGCCGCCGCACAATTACGCAATCGATTATTTCAATTGCAGCATATTCAGGACATTGCGCTCATTCAAAAGTCCGACGTTGAATTGCCACTTGCGCAGTCTGCACCAAAATCAAAAATAGATTTACTCGGGCGTATTGAGGCCTATGACATCAGTAATATTTCTGGAACTTCTGCGGTAGGTGTGATGACGGTCTTTGAAGAAGGGTATGCAGCAAAATCACAATATCGAAAATTCAAAATAAAAACGGTTGAAGGGGCGGATGACTATGCCATGATGGGAGAAGTGATTCGTCGCCGTGTCCAGCGAGGATTACAGTACCCGCATGCGTGGCCATTTCCTGAGCTTATGGTGATTGATGGTGGAAAAGGTCAGGATGGTCGCGTAGAAGAAGTTCTGCAAGAATTGGGTGTAAAGATTCCTTTGATTGGTATTGCAAAAGGATTCGACCGTAAACAAGATGTATTGGTTTATGATCGTAAGGATAAAGATTTGCTTGCAGTTGCGGAACGTGGAAAAGAAACATTTCAAAAAGTGCGCGATGAGGCGCATCGATTTGCGGTAAGTTATCATCGCGTTGTACGTGCCAAGGTATCGGGTATTCCGAAAAAGAAAAAAAGGTCCGAATAGTGGTTTTACATTCTGTACAAAGAGCAAGTTTAATCTTGCCAATTTTTGCTTTTTCTGCTACATACAATTGCGGGAGGGAATCATGCGTACACTATTGCCCAGAGGAGCACGAGGGTGCTGGGTAGTGGCGTGCGAAGAGCCCCATTACCAAGGAGATTATTGTAAGGACCATTATGAAGAATGGCTTGCAGACGGCAGTCTAGAGGAGTGGCGACCCAAGGTGCCAGTGGTCCCACTGACGGCACAGGAGATCCAAAGGATCAAAGCGGTTCAAGCTCAGATTGATGGACTTGCTAGGAAGCTTGCAGAAACATTCTACATGGTGGTGGTCCGCAAGAATCGTGTGTTCAAGGCGAAGGAAAATTTGTCGCTGTGTCGTATTTCGTGGTGCTTTAGTCGCAGCTCTGCAAGGGAATTGTGCAGTGCGCACTACGGACGATGGGCACGTGCCGGTAAGCCGGAAAATTGGATTCCAGAAGTAGCGAAACCTAAAATGCCTTGTCTTATTCCTGACTGTGAACGAGTGGTGGTTGCGAAGGGATACTGTCAAAAACATTGGCAGAAATGGAAGTCTCTGGGCTTTCCAAAAGGATGGCTTGGTGAGGGGTATAAGTTTCGCGAGCGCTGTACGGTTCCTGAGTGTGCCGAGGAGCATAAAGCACATGGATACTGTGAGGGACATTACCGTACATGGAAGCAGGATGGTCGCCCTAGCGCGTGGGTACCTCGTCTTCCACCAAGTCGAAAGGAGGGCACCGACAACTGCAAGATTGATGCATGTGATCGAGATGCAGCAATAAAGGGATATTGCAAAACGCATTACGCTGCATGGAAACGTGCAGGGCGTCCTGCGAATTGGAAGCCCGACAAACCTTCCGTTCGCCGCAAACCAAGACGTGTGTGTCGTATCCTCGAGTGTGGACGCGACTATCATGCGCACGGTTTGTGTCATGGCCATCACCTGCAGTGGATCCGTGCTGGAAAGTTGCCCGAGTGGAGCCCGCCTCCTGGTCCGCCAAAGCGTGAATGAATTTCGTGAGGGCTAAAAGCCCTTCTTTTTATTCCCGCGTCCCTAAAAGTGGATAACTTTCCTTGACCGACCCCACGAAGTGGGATAAAGTGGGTTCATTGAGGCACAAAGTGGGTTTGTGACCTTGAGCGCTTGTTTGTTTACTTAACAACGAGTTGGTTATCGGAACACCTCCCCCTGTCATAAAGCCCTTACCGGTTTTGTGGCAGAGTGATAACCGCTCGTTCTTTATATATTACGGCCTATGTTTATAGGCGAGTATCATCATCAAATTGACGACAAGGGCCGATTATCGGTCCCAACGAAGTTTCGTTCTGACCTCGCGCATGGTGCGGTTGTCACGCGTGGTTTGGATTCTTCGTTGTTTATCCTGCCCAAGGAGGAGTGGGGGAAACTTGCTGAGAAATTAGCAGGTTTGCCCCTAGGGCAGGCAAACTCTCGTGCATTCGCTCGGCTCATGCTTGCGGGCGCGATGGATGTGAGTTTGGACAAGCAAGGACGATTTATAGTCCCAGACTATCTTCGTTCATATGCAAGTCTCTCAAAAAAAGTTGTTATAGTTGGTGTAAATACTCGTTTAGAGCTTTGGGATGTTGAACGCTGGGAAGCGTATCGCGCTCAAACAGAACAGGATGCCGGTCAAATTGCGGAACAGCTCGGAAATCTTGGTATTTAATCTTTAACCTCGGGCTCGCAAGAGCTTATGGTTGAAGAATCCCGAGAGTTACAGCATATCCCCGTCATGGCTACACAAGTAGTCACGGGTTTACAGTTGGCGCAAGGTCAAGTCGTTGTAGATGCAACGGCTGGTCTTGGTGGTCATACGCGGCTTATGGCCGAATTGGTAAATCCCGGAACGGTATATGCATTCGATCGTGACGCGCGAAATCTCGAGATTGCAAGGCGCAATCTCGGCGGACTTTCTAATGTGCAATTTGTGCACGCATCCTTTGCACAAATGGCAGAACATGTGAAACGCGTAGATCGGGCATTGTTCGACCTCGGCTTTTCTTCGGCTCATGTGGACGATGCGTCACGTGGATTTTCTTTCATGCATGACGGACCGCTCGACATGCGCTACGACATCCGCCAGGAATTGACGGCGGCCATGATCGTAAATAGTTGGCCAAAGGACGAACTTGCAAGACTCATGCGAAAGTATGGGGAAGAACCAAGAGCGCATAGAATCGCAGATGCGATATTCCTTGCGCGAAAGAAAGAGCGCATTACACGCACCGTTCAATTGGCGGACATTGTGTGTACTGTTGTTCCACGATTTGGAAAAAGACATCCGGCAACGACCTTGTTTCAAGCGCTACGCATTGCGGTGAATGATGAGTTCGGGGAATTGGAGATCGCATTTAAGGCATTGGAAGAGGTGATGGTACCCGGTGGAAAAGTCGCTTTCCTTACATTTCATTCCATTGAAGATCGTTTGGTAAAGCAATGGATTAAGGGGTCCGAATTATTTGAACAAGATACAAAAAAGCCCTTGGCTCCAACTCGCGAAGAAATTAAATCTAATCCACGCGCACGAAGCGCAAAACTACGAATCGCAACAAGAATATGAAACGTCTAACGTTTTTACTCAAAGGCATCAAAGAACGCATGGGGTTAGCTCCATTGGCGCTTGGTGGTTTTGCTCTGTGTGTCTTCTCTTTGTATATGTGGCAACTGAGTGTTTCTACTGCAGCCGGGTATACTATGCGTGAAGTGGAACATGAAAGTGCAGGATTAAAACAAGAAATTGCAGCGCGCGATATGCATATTGCGAAACTGAAGTCGATTGATAGTGTTTCTGGACGTATTCAATTGCTTGGTATGGTTAAGCCCCAAGAAGTGGCCTATGTGTTCACTTCGTCTGGAAGCGTTGCGATCAATCGATAATAAGTATGTTCACGATACAAATTCACCCATCCGGGTGAATTTTGTTGTATAATACCGCCGTATGGAAAATAGTCGTCCAAGACCTACGGTTTTAATCATTATTGATGGATTTGGTGTCGCACCGGACGAAGATGGTAATGCTGTCACGCGTGCAAATATGCCTAATTTTAAGAAATATACACAACGGTACCCAGTTGTGACACTTAAGGCATCCGGCGAAACGGTGGGACTTATGTGGGGCGAGATGGGAAACTCGGAAGTGGGACACTTAACGATTGGTGCAGGACGTGTGTATTATCAGGCATTGCCGCGTATTGAACAGGCGATCGAAGACAAAACGTTTTTTGAGAATGAAGTGCTTTTGAAGGCGATGGCGCATGTAAAGGCAAATAAGGGAACGCTCCATGTGATGGGTATTTTGTCGTCAGGAAAAGTGCATGGATACGACAAACATATTTATTCTATTCTTGAAATGGCCAAAAAGAATCGTTGTGCGAATGTGGCTGTGCACGCCATTTTGGATGGACGCGATACTTTGTATAATTCTGGAATCGATTTTATTGAGGAGCTTCAAACCAAGATGCATAAAATTGGTGTGGGCAAGTTAGCGACCGTAACAGGACGTTTTTATGCAATGGATCGGGATAATCGTTGGGACAGAACCGAGGCCGCGTATCGTGCGATTGTGGAAGGGGAATCAGCATCTGTAACGACGGACGCGAAGGAAGCACTCAGGGTGTCGTATGCGCAAGAGATCTATGATGAAGAATTTAAGCCTACCGTGTGCACGGATCGTTCAGGAAAGCCGGTTGCAACGGTAAAGGAGGGTGATGCAATTGTATTTACAAATTTCCGAGCGGATCGTGCGCGTCAAATCACCAAGTCGCTTGCATTGCCTGATTTTACAAATTTTACACGAGCGTGGATTCCCAATGTATTTATTGCGACCATGACCGGATACGAAAAGAATTTACCTGTGAATGTGATTTTTACCGCGCAGGATATTCCCAATACGCTTGCGGAAACAATTTCTAAGGCAGGACTCGTGCAGTTGCATTTGGCGGAAACGGAAAAATACGCGCACATCACTTTCTTCTTAAACGGTGCACGCGAGGTGGCTTTTCCTAATGAGGATCGTCAAATTGTACCCTCACCACAGGTAGCTATGTACAATGAAAGACCAGAAATGAGCGCGCGTGACATTGCGGATCGTGCGGTAAAGGCGATTGCATCGGGAAATTATGATGCTATTATGCTTAACTTTGCGAATCCAGACATGGTGGCACATACGGGGGATTTTGATGCTACCGTAAAAGCGAATGAGGTCGTTGATGAGTGTGTTGGAAAAATCGTAGATGCCGTGTTAGAAAAGGACGGGTGTGTTCTTATTACGGGCGACCATGGAAATGCGGAAGAAGTGAAGAATTTGCAGACGGGTGGGGTGGATAAAGAACATAGCACCAATCCGGTTCCGTTATTTGTTATTAGTCGTTCACGTGAGGGAAAGTCAGGGATATCGGGTGATGTTCCAAATGGAGATTTGTCTTTATTGCAGCCTGTGGGTGTATTGGCCGATGTCGCGCCGACCATGCTTAAGGTGATGGGTGTACCGCAGCCGGTTGAAATGACAGGAGCACCTTTAATAGAATGATATACTAACTTGTAGTATGGCGATAAAGAAAAATACAGTAGCTTCCGCGCGACCGGTGCACCATGTGCACACGGGACTTTTTGCAATTATTGGATTACTTATTTTAATCGCAGTCGCTTTAGGTGGTTGGTATTATTATCGTGAACAACATTGGTCTAAGGCGTTTACAACCATTACAGAAGAAAAGGTGGCGCTTGAAAAACAATTGAACGTGTATCAGTCTAATGCGTATGATGGTCCGTATGGAACACTTAGCTATGTAAAATATGCGCAAGCACAGTCTGTTGCGTCATTGTATCCAGATTCGCGTATTGTAAATTATCCGCAAGCATCGTGCAGTACTTTGTATAAAGAGGGCGAATTGCCCGTGCAAAGTACGGAGTTTGGGTCGAGTGTCATGTTGGGTGGAGAAGTGTTTTTAGCGATGCCCGAAGCGGATCAATTAAACATCAAGACATTGATTGATGCACAGCTTTCATTCGTTAAAGAGGGAGAAAAAGAAAAATCACCTGTTTATTCTTTAAACAGAATATGTGTGATGGACGCGGATCATGTGCTTATGCTTGGGGTAGATACACAAAATAATGCATTTAGAGTGCCGCTTTGGTTTAGTCGATATGATGGTGCGTGGAAATTGCAAGCAATGCCTCCGATGCTTAATTTATTCTCAGCAACAACAGTGGTGCGTGTGCATCCAGACGGTAGTCCGGTCTTATTCGAGGTATATCAAAATCCAAATATCGCCGCGTGGCAGGCGTATTATTTAGATACGCGGTATCAGGTGATTGATATGATTGAGTCATGTCGTATTGTAAAACAAGAGGGGCGGTTCATACGCATGTGCGAGCGTTTATATGACCAAGTCTTCTAAGGCGGATCCGTTGGAGGTGTTGAAGCGCTTGGAGCGTGTTTTTACAGAACCTGGGGCAATGGATTTAGGCGACGCGTATAAAACAATCGTGGGTGTCCTTTTGTCTGCTCGCACGCGTGATGAACAGGTGCTATTAGCATTGCCAGGATTTTTTCGTGCATTTCCAACCGTGCAAGATTTAGCACAAGGTTCGGTTGCGGATATCCGTCACACAATTGCAACTATTGGAATGAATGGTCAAAAAGCAAAACACTTGAAGGCGATGGCGCAGCGAATATGCAAAGAATTCGATGGAAAAGTTCCTAAGGAAATGGACGATCTTGTTTCTTTAGCGGGCGTGGGTCGTAAGACGGCGAGTGTGGTGCAGTCGGTTGCGTTTAATACGCCCGCTATTGCGGTGGACGTACATGTCCACCGCCTTGCTTCGCGCTTAGGTTGGTCTAAGGCAAAGCTTCCGCAGGGTACGGAAAAAGATTTGCTTGCACTCATTCCGCCTGCATCACACAGCGTGGTGAATCGCGTATTTGTGAAATTGGGTAGATATATTTGTTTACCATCAAAACCGCGCTGTGCGATCTGTCCTTTGCAGGATATTTGCCCATATGGCGCAAAAAACCTGTCTTTGTCAAAGTCCGAATCGGAATTATGGGATGAGATTAAAAGGAAGGAAGATTACTTGCAGGCATTGCGCGCACCGCTCACTAAGGTAAAATAAAAAGGAATCATTTTCATGGCAATATTTAAGGATAAAATATGGTCTCTCGCCTTGCATCGCATGGGTAATGGCGCAATGCCTGCCTGGAAATTTCTTTCGATTTACGGAGGATTTTTGTATGCAGCCTTTTTCTTGGGGCTTTTTGTTGCTTCCTTTGAACGAGATCGCTTATTGCTTTTAACTGTACTTAGTTTAGGTATTACGATCGTGGCTACATTTGCTATTCGTTATATTGTGCGTCGACCGCGGCCATTTTTTATGGAAAAAGGGTATATTCCGTGGCTCAATGATTATTCTTTCCCATCCGCTCATGCGTCGGTCGTATTCGCTATTGCCGCATTAGAAACCTGGCTTTTTTTGACGCCCTTATTGAGCGTCGTGGGAATCATCTTGAGCGTGCTTGCCGTAGCGGTTGCTTGTTTGATTGCGGTATCGCGTGTGATGCTAGGGGTGCACTATATTAGTGACATTATTGCAGGGGCTTTGCTTGGAACATTTGTGTCAGGTTTGGTAATGTATATTTTATGAATAAATTGATTGGATGGGTGTGGCGCATTGGGATTATTGTTATTTTGTTTTTAGCGTATAACACCGCAAGTGCGTGGTGGTGGCAAACTCCTGCAGACGATGCTGCGGCGGTAGAGATTAAAATTGAAGAAGGGATGTCTTTTTCTGGCATTGCCACACTTTTGGAATCAAAAGGTATTATTCAAAATGCACGATCTTTTGCTCTATATGGAATTATCAAAAAAGAAGCGGGGAATGTGCATGCGGGAACGTTTGTGCTCATGCCTGGAGCTTCTTATCGCAATACGCTTCATTCGCTTCTCACGGCTACTTCTACCGATATCGCCATTACGATTCCTGAAGGATACACGCATGCGCAAATTGGAGATGTATTGCAAGAAAAATTAGGAATATCTGCGCAGGACTGGGAAACGGAGTCAGTAGGGCTAGAAGGATATTTATTTCCCGATACGTATCGTTTTGCGCAAGGGGCTTCCGCAAAGGATGTGGTTGTGAAGATGCGTGAAAACTTCACAATACGTATGGAAGAGGTAGGGATTAGTCCCACCGAAGAACAAATTATCATTGCGTCTATTATTGAAAAAGAAGTACGCAAGGTAGACGAGATGGCGAATGTGTCAGACATTATTCGCAAGCGTCTTGCGGTTGGAATGGCTCTACAAATGGACTCAACAGTTAATTATATTACGAATGCCGGAAGACCTTCGTCGACCGCGAAAGATTTAGAAATTGATTCGCCCTATAATACGTATAAATATCCAGGGCTGCCACCGGGTCCAATTAGCAATCCAGGGTTAAATGCAATTCGTGCGGCCATAAATCCGCATACGAATCCATACTTTTATTTCTTAACCGACCCTGAAGGTCGAGTGTACTATGCAGAAAATTTCACGCAGCACGTGGCGAATCGTCAGTATCTTAATTAGTGCCTTTGTTCTTTTTGCGCCACATGGAACGCGAGCAGCATTTCCTGAAGATGGCAAGAATTTTGATTTCTCCGAAATTACCGAGGCGGTGGCGATTGGATCATTTCATGCAGATATTGATGTTCATGCGGACCGGTCTATTCGTGTAAAGGAAACCATCCACGCCGTTTTTCAAGAAGAGCGCCATGGAATTTTTCGTGATATTCCAGCGATATATGAAGACGCAGGGGGAAATCGGATCAATGCTCATTTTGCCCTAGAAGAAGTATTGCTGAATGGAAAATCTGTCCCTTATGAGCAGTCGTGGATTGATGGAACTGTACATATAAAGATCGGGGACCCGGACGTGTATCTTGATGGTGTGCAAGTATATACACTTACGTACACAATGGAGGACGTCATTCTCTTTTTTGATACATATGATGAATTTTATTGGAATATAACGGGTACAGATTGGGAGATGAATATATATGACGCAACGGCGGAATTCCATTTTCCTGAGGGTACAAAGGTGATGCAGGATACTTGTTATACAGGCGTCTATGGATCAAATGCTCAGGATTGTGAAATCGTTGCGGACGGCTCAGTAGTTCGTGTGCAAGGAAAGGGGTATATAGCAGCTGCAATTGGTATTGAAAAAGGGGTTATTCTTGAGCCTACGACGGCACAAATACTTTGGAAAATCGTAAGGGACAATTGGTGGGGATTATTGCCACTCCTTGTACTTGTCTTTACGTTCCGTCATTGGAGAAAGCATGGTCGCGACGATCGTAAGGAAACAGTGATTCCAGAATACGAACCGCCAAATAAAATGAATGCAGCGGCAGTAGCGTTATTACATGGGGGCGTAAAGTATAAGTTTATCTTAACCGCCATGGTGGTTGAAATGGCGATTGGAGGATACTTGGTGATGGATGTAGAAAATAGAAAGAATGGAAAGGTGAAGGATATTACGTTGCGCAAACAAAAGGAATCGGAGGGATTGGACGAGCGTTATGCAAAATTGTTTGATACGGTGCTGTTCAAAGATGATCGGAAAGAGATTTCACTGAAAAGTCTCGGAAAAGAACAAAGTGGGAATAAGGTATTAAGAATTTTTGGTGAACTGGTAACGGAATTCCGTCGTAAATTACTGTTCAATAAGGAGTCTTTGAAGTATCAAATATTTTTTGTACTTCTTGGGGCGAGCATGCTTGTGCTTAGTTTTATGGCATTGGATTTTGGGCTGTTCACTGGATTCACAACATTGTTCGCAGGCATCGGCGTTTTCATTCTTGGATTTTTAATGCGCAAGAAAACGCCGGAAGGGAATCAGCTTCTTCGTCACGCACAGGGGTTCTACCTATTTATTAAGACGGCCGAAGTGCATCGTTCTGAGTGGCAACAAAAAGAAGGTATTTTTGAAAAGGTTTTACCGTACGCTATTGCGTTTGGGCTTGCGAAACATTGGGCGCGTGCATTTCCTGATTTACAATTTGAACCAAATTGGTATCACGGTACCGCTTCTTTTACGGTGAATGGTTTTGCGAGCGGACTCACTTCAATGAGTAATAAAATGTATGGAGGACTTGCAGCAACGCCGCAGTCATCTGGTTCGCATAGTTCAGGTGGAGGAAGTGGTGGTGGAGGGTTCTCTGGTGGGGGATTTGGTGGTGGCGGTGGTGGTTCGTGGTAAAATAGTCACATGAAACTGTTAGCAAAAAAGGGAGATGCCAGACGCGGTGTATTACGAACAAAGCATGGCGATATTCAAACGCCATTCTTTATGCCGATTGCAACCAAGGGGGCGGTGAAAACACTTTCTTCTTTTGACATGCGTAAATTGGGAAGTGAAATACTTCTGTCCAACACATATCATTTATTATTGCGCCCAGGACCTGCGGAAATGCGAGCAGTAGGCGGACTGCATAATTTTATGAATTGGCAGGCGCCAATTTTAACGGATAGCGGAGGGTATCAGGTTTTTAGTCTTTCAAAATTGAATGATATTAATGAAGACGGTGTCGCGTTTCAGTCGCACATTGATGGGCGGCGTATTGTACTTACACCCGAAGGGTCGGTTGCGATGCAGCAAGCAATTGGGAGCGATATTATGATGCAGTTTGACGATGTAGTGCCGGGCGACGCTACGCATGCGCGTGCCGAAGAAGGAATGGAGCGGTCACTACGTTGGGCGAAGCGCTGTTTTGATGCGCACGATGAATCTTCAGGACAACAGCTATTCGGGATCGTACAGGGCGGAACGCATGAAGATTTACGTCGTCGCAGTGTGGAAGGATTATTGCAGATCCCATTTGATGGATATGCGATTGGCGGACTTTCTGTGGGTGAACCTCGCCCGGTTGCATTTCGATTGGCAAAATTGTTGGCGAGTTTACTTCCAGAAGACAAGCCGCGTTATTTTATGGGCGGCGGTATGCCCGAAGAAATTGTGTACTATGTTTCGGTGGGCGTGGATATGTTCGACTGTGTAATTCCTACGCGCAATGCACGGCACGGAACTTTATTTACCTGGAAGACTGATCCGGCAGTGGCTGTACGTGAAGCATTTCACCGCGCACAGGCGGGAATGACCGACGTCATGATCGCGGAGCCCCTGTATGAAAAATTCATTGTTACGCAAGAGAAATATACGCATGACATGAGTCCGATTGATACATATTCAGAGCACGAAGAGTTACTTGGTTTTTCGCGGGCGTATTTGCGTCATTTGTTTAAAACCGACGAAATGCTGGGCATGCGCCTTGCGACCTTGCAAAACCTTTCCTTTTACTTGCGCATGATGAAAGAGTTGCGGGCGTGTATTGGGGAGAAATAATCCGTAAAAGCGCCGGTCAATATTGACCGGCGCTTTTATCTTTAGTAATATGTCCTCTCCTTTTAACTTTCGAGGTGACCGTGTCGAAATTCGCGCAAAAGAGGCAATTTTCCATGGAAGAGCGCCTGGTGATCATTGCGCTCTTGAATGATCTTATGCGAACGGAAAAGGGGGATGCATTCCCGCTTGGCCCGGTGGCGGAGTTTGTGGAGGTATTGCCGTATATTCCGCTTCAGTTCAAGTGGCCATTCGTTGGAAACAAGAAGAGGGGAAAGGACGTGGAGGGGTATGCGCCCGGAATTGGGAATGTGAGTGTACCCGATACCCCCGTGCAGTCGCCGCGTGAAGACCCAAAGAAGTACCCCGAGTCTCGTTTTGGCATGTGGGACGTCGCGCATACGACAAAAGGTGTGTACATCGATCACATGTGGTCGCATCACATCATGAGTCCAAAGTACAGAAATTTGTGCGCGCTGCTGCTGGTTCGGCGCGACGCACAAGGTGTGATTGACGCGGCAATACTTCTAAAGCAACCTGCAGAAACATTTGAGTGGGAGCTGTGGAAGTATTCCGATAATCTCTCGGAGGAAGAGGTTGAGGCGTGGATGCTGAAGCTTGTTCCGCCCAAGCCTCGTATTGTTGGGAATCTGTGGCTTCCTGTGGCGATTGGTGCTTGCACATTCGTGTGGATGGAGGACATAGAGGCTCTTATCGTAAGGCATCAGATCCACGTAGATTTTTGGACCTTCATGTCTGTTAGTTTGTGCTTGGATCTGTTGAACGGCTTACTGGGAAGACATTGGGGCTGGAAGTTTTCTTTCGGAACCACACTTGTCAGTACTGTGATCGTAGCTTATTTGCTCCGGCTCGCGCCCCACCTCATGTAGGGCGCTGCGTAGGTTCTCCAGAAAGGAGGGCCTTCTTTTTTTCTCCCCATTGCACCTTTGAAGGTGTTTCACAGTGCGGTATACTAAATGCATGCCGATGCTACGCGTTTTAGAACATTTAATCATCGATACCCTTTCATCTTTTGTATATTGGCCAGTGTGGTGGTATACGACTGGTTTTGTTGCTGTTTTAAAGTGGTACATGGCAACGGTGCAGTATTATGCGCGTATGAGCGCTGTGGGCGTATGGGTAAAGAATATTTTTACTCCCATGTTCGGACAATATGATTGGCAAAGTCGATTGATTAGCTTTATTGTGCGCGTAGGAAATATTGTGGTACGTAGCTTTGGGCTAGTTTTATGGGCGCTTGTTTGCGCACTTGCGGTTATTGCGTACCTGCTTTGGCTTCCATTCTTAGTTTTTGTTATTTTCTACTATGTCATCTAGTTTGAACGGAAGATTGGGTGTGCGGGTACAGGACGCTATTTGGTATTTAAAGAATGTCCCAACACGCGAGGGGATTGCTGACCAAAAAGCCATGCGTACGGCAAAGAAAATCCGAACAGGAATTATCGTGCTCTTTGTGGTTCTTGTTTTTGCGGCATCGATCATTCCATTGGCGATTAGCCAGGATTTTTTATTGCGCGTGGATTTTTGGAAGGAGCAAAACATGTCGATCGTGGGGCTAGCGGTAGGATTATTGGCGATAACGTTTTTACTTTACCTTTCTTCGCGCGAAAAATTACAAAAAGTGATTGTTCCAAAAGCGCCGGGTGTATATGAAGTGGAGGTACTTTCTGAAGGAGCGGCCGGAAAACGTCATGATGTAATGGGGGTGCTTAGTTTGGAAGCGCATGAAAGTGTGGAGCAGGCATTTGATTATGCATTCCGCGCGCGCCACAGCGAAGTTACGCCGTTTCATATGTTCCTTGGGACCACAAATAGCACCAGTGTACGCATGCTCTTTGCGCGATTAGGTATTTCTTTTGATAAAATTCTCGACGCCTTACGCCGACATGCAGCGCTCATTCCTCAAGGTGAAACCGTATTTGGGGATGTGGCGCAGGAATTGGTACTGAAGGCATTTGTAAATGTCCTCGCAGACCGTCGCTATGAGCTTACGCCTATTGAATTATTTATTGAGTCATTTAAGGCAGATGATTTCTTGAAGGAATTGTTCTATTCGCTAGACATTGAAGAAAAGGAAGTGTTGGCGGCTGCCGAATGGATGCGTATTAATGAACAGCTGCGTGATCGCTTGAAATCGTATCGCGAAGCGGCAGCGTTTAAGCCAACGGGGGCAATGAATCGTTCGTATACATCTGTGAGTACGCCATTTCTAGACCAGGTGTCTACTGATTTAACGTCGCTTGCGGTGCGCGGGGGTTTGCCGCTTTTAGTTGGTCGTGAACAAGAATTAAATGAAATTTTCCGCAGTATTGAAGGGGGCGGGCGAAGCGTGGTACTCGTTGGGCCTCCAGGAACTGGAAAGGCGGCGTTGATTGCCGGAGTTGCAGAAGCGATGGTAGAAGAAGCGGTGCCACAGATTCTAAAAGACCAGCGCTTGGTTGAATTATCAGTTCCAAAAATCATTTCCGCGTCTGACACAAAGCCCGAAGAGCGATTGTTATTTGCGCTTCAAGAAGCGGGGATGTCGGGTAACATTGTGATTGTCGTTCAAGGAATTGATCAGTTGGCGCAAGCGGGTGATTCTCTTATTTCGATTTTGGCCACTGAGCTTGAGAAGCGTTATACATTTATGATCGCAACAGCATCACCGGCCGGATGGCGGGCGCTTGAGCAGACTTCCCTTATTTCGGTGTGTTCACCGGTGCGCATTGACGAACCCGACCGCGATGCGTCGCTTCGTGTGCTTGAATCGCGTATTGGAGGAATTGAATATAAGAATCAGGTCACATTTACATTTGAAGCGGTTGCGGCTTGTGTGGATTTTTCAATGCGTTATATTCACGATTTATATTTGCCAGAAAAGGCGATTGTGATTGCGCAGGAAGTGGCGATCAATGCGCGTCGTACCATGCAAAAGCCATGGGGATTTGTGACTAAGGCGCATGTAGCGGAATTGGTGAGTCAAAAATCTCGCGTGCCGATTCAAGAAGTGACTCAGGACGAAAAGAAGGCACTCTTGAATTTGGAAGAGCGTATGCACGGTCGTGTGATTGGCCAGGAGCATGCGGTACAAGCAATTTCAGCAGCGCTTCGGCGCGCGCGTACGGAACTTCGCGCAACGGATCGTCCAATTGCGAACTTCCTATTCTTGGGGCCAACGGGTGTTGGAAAAACGGAGCTTGCAAAAACTACAGCTGAAACATTCTTTGGAAATGAGCAGGCCATGATTCGTTTTGATATGTCCGAATATCAAGATATTGCATCTATTGAGCGTTTGATTGGCGCAAATGGCCAAGGAGGACAATTAACCGAAGCGGTTCGTAAACAGCCATTTGCGCTCGTGCTTTTGGACGAGTTAGAAAAAGCGCATCCGGACTTGCTTAACTTATTCCTACAAGTAATGGACGATGG
>CAYPYH010000008.1:0-19684 GCA_964415145.1 uncultured Gammaproteobacteria bacterium | reverse complement strand
CCGAATCCTTCAATGCGCGAAGGGAAGATGAATAGATGCGCTTTTTGATAGAGGGCGGCCAGTTCTTCGTCCGTGGGAAGATCAATAAAGCGCAGGCGTTCCATGGGTATTTGGATTTCGCGAGCTTCCTTTTCGAGAGCGCGAGAGAATGCGTCACGACGTCCAGCAATAACGAGCTGTACATAGGGGTCTAATTTACATAAAAGGGCAAAGGCATGAAGCATCATCTCTAAGTTCTTGTGTGGGTATGCATTTCCTACGTAGAGAAAATAGGGTTCAAGGACGCCCAGTTGGCGCAGATCAACGGTACGCGATTTAGCGGGGAGGGTGAGTCCATTGTGAATTACCTGTATTTTACTTGCCTTAAGACCGAAATGTTTCAAAATAGACTGCTTGGTATAGTCAGACACGGAAATGATGGACTTGCTGGAATGAATGGCAATCTCTAGCACGGTACGGAAGATAGCGTACTTGAATCCATGTAAGAAGCGATTATTGGTGCTTGAACGTGCAGAATGCTGGTCTTCGAGGAGAATAAGGTCATGGATGGTGACGACAAAGGGCACGCGGGCAAATACGGGAATATTCCAGTGCGGATAATGCATGAGGTCTACGCGTGCTTCGCGAATGAGGCGCGGCATGAGGCGCTGCTCGGCAAGGCCATACCAGTGCGCGTCGGCCATGCGTTTTTCAAAATGAGGATTGGTAATGATGCATTCATGAAAATTCTCTTTTTTGAGAAAGAGAATGTACTGGTGCTTCGTGGGGATTTTTTGCAAATGTGTAATGAGTTCTTGAACATAACGTCCAATTCCTCCTCCGCCCACACGAGGCCCATAAAACCGTGCATCAATGCCGATTCGCATGGGGCAATTGTATCATAAAAAAGCACCGTGTGCACGAGAACGATTCAGGAAAGAAACGTATTGAACACTTCTTGTGTTCGCTTCGCAACAGAGTCCCAAGATTCATGTATTACAACTCGTTTTTTATCACGTGGAAGAAGTAATAACTGTGCGATTCCGTCCGACATTTCTTGTAAGTGCCAAGGACTTACGTGTAGTGTGGTCGACGAAGTGTGCTCAAGCATTGCAGAAGTATTTGACGTAAGAACGGGGACTCCTGATTGGATTGCCTCTCGTACCGGAAGCGCGAATCCTTCGTACAAAGAGGGGAATAATAAGATTCTTGCTTGGCGTATGAGGGCCGGGCGGTGTTCGTGCGCAATATATCCAAGTATATGGATATCAGTTCCATAAGGAGATTTGCGGATCGCATGTAGTACACGCGCACTTTCATAGCCCTTTTTCCCTGCGATGATGAGTGGGATTTTATTGCCACCATTTGTGCGCCAGCGCTCATAGGCAGCAATGGCGCCCAGGTGATTCTTACGAGGCTCAATGGTAGAGAGCATAAGAAAATAATCCCCCTTGATTCCGTAGGTGCGCAAGATTTGTGCGTCCGATGGCTGCATGCGCGGCGCAAAAGAATCATTCGCCGCAAGTGGAATGGTGGCAATTTTCTTTTGGGGAATCTGGTATACCGTTTGGAGGTCGGTGGCAGTAGATTCAGATACGGCAATAATGCGTCGAGCCTGCGTATAGAGGCGTTCTGGCTGTACGAGCTTGTGCCAAATTCGTGTTTTAGGGGAATAGCATTCGGGCAAAAAAGCAAAGCTCAAGTCGTGAGCGGTAATCACGTAGGGCTTTTGTGTGCGAATAAAATTGAGATTTGGAAAAAACCATGCGTCGATAGAAGAGGCGACAAGGTCATCGAGCGTTATGGCGCCTGCAAGTAATTTTGCATTTAGCATACGATTAGGCATGCGCAAAAGATGGGTGGTTACATGGGGTCTTTCTGTCCTGAACTCGGAAGGTAGCTCAGCAAGACTTCTTGCCGAGCCGCTTGCAAAAAGGGTGAACTCGGCCTCGGTTGATTGGATTAGTCGCGTGATGAGTTCGCGCGAATAATAATCAACTCCCGACGGATTCGGGGCGCAGAGGTGTCGAATGTCGATCCCGATCCGCATATCACAGGCGACCTAGTATTGTACGCTTATGTTCGAGCCACTTTTCTTCTACTAATGCACGTATTTTTGTATGAAATACTTCCGTATCAAAAGTAAGGGCATGTTCACGAATGAGGTGGGGTTTAAACTTAGATTCGTCAAAATGTAAAATGGTGTCAGCGAGTTCGGCCCAATGTTGAACATCAAAAAAGAGTCCTGTTTTTCCGTCGATGATCGTTTCTACCGCTCCTCCTCGGCGCCATGCAATAACAGGGCGACCTGCCGCCATAGACTCGATAGGAGTGATCCCAAAGTCCTCTTCTTGCGGGTGAATGAAAGCAATAGCGTTTTGGAATAGCTCTGCGCGTTCTTCATTACTTACGCGGCCAACAAATTCGATATTTGATTTAGCGCGCTTTTGGAGCGCTTTTAGTTCCGGTCCTGACCCAAAAATCTTTAAAGGGCGACCAAGTTTATTGAATGCATCTACCACGAGGTCAAAACGCTTGTATGATACGAGGCGACCACCGGCAAGGTAGTATCGTTTTGGTTCGTGTGAAATGGTGAAGGCAGCTGTATCAACGGGCGGATGGATCACTATACTATCGCGTTGATAATAGCGCTTGATACGATGCGCGACTGTCTGTGAATTGGCAATAAAATAATCGACACGTTGAGCTGCGAGTTGGTCCCAGGCACGTAGGCGAGTCTGTAAGAGAGGGAGTAGCCACTTTACAATGCGCGGCGCACGTAGTTCTTTTACATAGCTATGAGCGTCAGTCCACAAGTAGCGTGTAGGGGAGTGACAGTAAGAAAAATGAATGCCGTATGGGGGAGGAATAATACCTTTCGCAAAGGCACTAGTGCTTGAAATGATGACATCAAACTCACTTAGGTCATAAGACTCGGTAGCGGTGGGCATAAGGGGAAGCATATAGCGGAAGAGTCTTTTACCAAAGGGCATGTGCTGCAAGAAACTCGTGCGAATTTCTTTTCCGGCAAACATGGTTCCAAAAGCCTTTTCTTCGTAGACGAGCGTAAAAGTAGGGGCGTCTGGCCAAAGTGCTTGTAAAGACAAAAGCACTCGTTCCGCCCCTCCGTTTTGATTCAAATGGTCGTGTACGAGTGCTACGCGCATAATGAATAAACATTAGCTATTTTAGGGGCATATGTCAATTCGCTCACTATGAGGTATATATTGACAAATTACCTATTTTTAGGTAGGATCCACGGTCAGGATTTTCCTGATCATTTTCCTTGTCCCGTGGAGGTGTCATGTCCCGGATTGTTGAAAATACGTGGGAATGCTCAAGCTGTCAGGCGAAGAATCGTGGGCGGGACATGCATTGTGCAAGCTGCGGAAGCCCAAAGGAGGCGAACGAGGCATACGTGGTGCCAGCGCCTTCGAGTGCTCCCACGGTGACAGATTCCGAGCTTCTGAGGTTCTCGGCCGCTGCGCCCCATTGGAAGTGCGAGTTCTGTGGTTCGCAGGAACATGCGCTTAATGGTGCGTGCAAGAATTGCGCTGCGCCTCAAGAGGCATCTGAGGAGATGCCATCGGCACGCACGAAGACCGTGCATTCGAGTCCTTCCCAGGTTCCGTTACGGTCATTTCCTGCGCCCCAGTATGACGAACTGCAGTATGAGTCGCCTGGCGTCATGCCTTGGTTCATGCTTGGCGGAATCGGCACACTCTGTGTTGCGCTCGTTGCCTTCCTTCTGTGGATCTTCCTTCCGCACGACGTGTCGGTGACGGTTGAGTCGGCTACCTGGGAGTACACGCAGCAAGTGCAGGAGCGCGTGGAAAAGCACGATGCGGATTGGGAACGGAATCTCCCTGCGAGTGCGCACAATCAGTCCTGTCAACGTAGGCAAGACGGCACTGAGAACTGTAGGCCGTACGACTGCAATCCTCACGAAGTGGATCACAGGTGCAATGCGCATGACTGCAATTGTCACGAGGTCTGCCACGATCTCGGCAATGGCTTCTCTAAGTGTGATGACGTTTGTAGTACGTGCTACGACAACTGCCCCACAACGGAATATGACACGTGCTACGAGCAGTGTCCTGTATATCGTCAGTGGTGTTCGTATGACTACTATGAATGGCCCACCATCAATTCCAAGAAGACTTCGGGTCACGGAAAGAAGGTGCACTGGCCCGGCTTGCAGGCTCAAGGGAGTCTCCAGAGGCTTGTGCAGCAAGAGGTCTACAGGGTTCAGTTCTCGAACGGAGAACAGATCTGGGACTATGTGCCACCCTCATTCCAAGACTTCATTCGCTTCGAGGAACATGCGTCTTGGAAGGTACAGGTGAATCATGCCGGACAGGTCTGGCCCCTGATGTCTACAGAGTAACTTATGGCGCCCACGCATCCGCAGCAATGCGGATCTTATTTTTATAGCGCTCCGCGTGAAAAGAGCACAGCAATAGGTGTTTTTAAAAGAATCACAAGGTCAAAAAGAGGTGACCAATGTTCAATATAGTACATATCGAGGCGCACTTCGTCCTCAAAGGAAAGGTTTGCACGGCCGCTAATTTGCGCCAATCCAGTAATGCCTGGTTTAATAGTGAGCACGCGTTTTTGGTGTGGTTCGTATTGGTTTACTTCGCGCGGTTGATGGGGGCGAGGGCCAACAAGTGACATATTTCCAATAAAGACATTCCAAAGTTGTGGTAATTCGTCAATGGAAAGCTTGCGGAATATGCGCCCAAGAGGTGTAACGCGTGGGTCATTGGTTACTTTGTACACAGGTCCTGGTCTTTCGCTTCGTTCTTCAATCAATTTAGCTTCCAATGCTAAGTTTTCCTTTTCATTCGTAAACTGTGGACCGATGGAATATTTACGCCAAAAACTACGCAGCTTAAAAAGTAGGAATGTCTTCCCTTGGCGACCAATGCGTTCATTAGCAAAAATAATCGGGAAGCCATCTTCATATGCGAGTAGCACACCTGCTAGAAGCATGAAGGGTGCAGCAATAATTAATCCTAATCCAGAAAAGAATACGTCGAATAACCGTTTGTAAATTGCACCCCAGCCGTCGAGAGGTGTCTGAGGAAGCTCAATGACAGGAAGTCCTGCAAATACATGAATATACGGACGAAGCGCTGCAGAGGGGAATAGGGAGGCAGTATGTAGGAAAGTAAAGTGCTCATTTTGCGCAAAAGTGTGGAGCGATTCGATCCCAGCTCTTTCAATTGACGTGTCTGTGAGTAGGAGAGTTTTTGCGTCGTGGGCGTGGCGAAGTTGAAGAAGTATGTCAGGTGTAGATTCATCCACGCGTTCTAAGGTATATACAATTTTATATCCGAATCGAGGGAAGCGATCAAAAAAGGTGCGAAGTGTTTCAGATTGTTCATTTTTTCCAATGGCAATTACGTGCTGTACGCCAATTCCGAGGCGCCGCAAGAGGCGCTGCCCAATACGCACAAGAAAGTGTGAAGTTGCTACAAAAGTGGTAGCAAGAATCCATCCCGCAAGAAAAATAAAACGAGAATCAAAGAGCTCGCGAGAGAAGAAGGCGATGGCCAGCAAGAGAGCAGATGCAACGCAGGTTGCATAAATAACACGCGAAAGTTCTTTTGCGAGCGCGGGGGGATGGGTGGTGTAAAGACCGGCGAGCGCGAATACGGCAAGAGACGCGAGACTTAACCATGAAATCGTTTCCATGTACTGCGTATATGGAAGATTGAAGGTTACTGCACGTAGCGCGGTGAAATAGTCCGAATAACGCAAGCCATAAGCTGCGGTGGCCGCCAAAAGAAGAGCAAGATAATCAAGGGGAACAAGAAGAGCGGTGAAAAACAAATCTAAACGCTTCATATTTGTTTCTAGTATAGCGAAATTGTGCGAAACAAAAAAGCACGCCTAGCAATTTCGCGAAGCGTGCGCTTTTGTGTTCAGGAGGCCTGTAAGCCGAATTCTGTATTTTACGCAGCAGCACGCCGCTGCATAAAATGACGGTCATCTATCTAGGATAATTGTTGCCAATTATCTCATGCGAGCTACCTAATTTGCTCTTGCACCAAAGCGGGTTTACCACGACACGCAGTCACCTGCGCGCGAGCTATGTAGCCTACTGACTTCATAACACTTTTCACCTTTCATCCCATTTACATGGGACTAGTATTGTCTCTGTGGCACTTTCCCTAGGCTTCGCGAGAGCACTCTTGGAATAGACGTCGTGCGCCCAAAACCAATTCCGGAATGCTTCGTTTATACCCTGGTCGCCGTTAGCGACGCTTTGTTTTATGTGTATCTTGCGATACACACGGTGTTCGGACTTTCCTCTTGATGCATCTGCATCAAGTAACCATCCGGTCTCCTGAACAAGGGGAATATAGCAGATATTTCTAATTTTGTCAATCGTGCGATAACCGTGTTTTTCTCTTGTATAAGGCAAAAAAAGAGGCCCGCCTACCGCATGTGCGTGTAGACGGGAGAGGGGGTCCGGCGAACTACTGGACCGGGACCGGGCGCGGGCGGCTCGCGACGAGCCACATGTTCACCTCGGGGTGGTGGCTGCGCAGTGCAGCGCTGATCGCGAGGCACTGGGCGAAGTGGTAGGTACCCGCTTCGTCCACCAGGGAGAACAGCGCCGCCTGGAACAGGAGGTGGCAGATGCGGTTGTCCTCGACGAGCCGGCTGGTCGCGCGGTGGAAGATCGTGATCGTCTGCTCGCGGTCCGTCTGCTCGACGGTCGGCTTCGAGGACTCGCGGCCCATCATGCGCCTGCAGGCGTCGACGTAGTCGCTCGAGGTCTGGAGGTCGTTGTTGCGGATCATGGTCACGAAGGTCTGGTGCTTGGAGCTCAGGGCCTGGAAGGCCTCGTTGTTGGTCGCACCGATCAGGGCGCACATGAGCTGGTAGGCCTTCTGTGCGTTCACGATCCCGAGCGAGTACAGACGACTGACCAGGTCGAGCATGTCCTTGCGGCGCTCGATCTGGGGACGATCGCTGTGCTCGAGCAGGAGCAGGGTGATCTTGTGGGCCTCGATGTGGTTGACATTCTGTGCGCCTTCCACGAAGGCGCACATGCTGTCGAGCATGCTGCACTGGCGGCGGGTCTTGGGGTCCTGGCTGTCGGCCCACAGGGTGCGTTCTTCACGCATGCGCGCGAGGAGCTGTTCCTTGGACTGGGGGCGACCACCTTCCTTGAGGGACCAGTGGATCGGATTGGGGTTCAGGTCGGAGGCGGGTGCACTCGCGGACGCGGGTGCGGAGGGTGAAGCAACTTCAGCGTGCATGGCGGACATCTCCCTGTGTTCCGTTCACAACGTGTGGCAGAACGCAAAAAGACTACCTTGAAATGACAAAAAAGTCAAGATAGCCTTTATCTTAGCTCTAAAATTTATATGCTATACCATTAATCCCATGGCTTTTTTGGCAGAATCTAGAGTTTGCTTTGCCTGTGAACTTGCATGGCGCGATCCATCAATTAGTACTTTTTCTAAATAGGCACGGTCATCTAGCAAGGCATGAAGCTTAGTTTGGATAGGGGAGAGATAGGCAATGAGCGCATCACTTATGGCGTCTTTGAGTGCTTTCATGCCTGCTTCGTGGAATTCAAGCGCGAGAGATTCAGTGGTCTTTCCGGTTACGAGCGAGAAAATAGTTAATAGGTTGTAGAGCCCTTCGCGCGCTGGCTCTGCGGTAATCAGGCGGTCGGAGTCCGTGATGGCAGAACGTATTTTTTTAGCAATAATATCCGTATCGTCTAGAATTGAAATATACGCTTTTGCGGAAGGATCACTCTTACTCATCTTTTTGGCTGGATCTTGGAGGGACTTAATGCGCGCACCGTCTTTGCGAATAACCGGTTCGGGTACGATAAATGTTTCACCAAAGCGCGAATTGAAACGTTGCGCCAAGTTGCGTGCTAGTTCTACGTGTTGTTTTTGATCTTCGCCAACCGGTACGACATGCGTGCTATAGAGCAAAATATCTGCCGCCATTAGAATAGGGTAGGTGAACAGTCCTACGCTCACTGAATCTTCTTTCTTTGCCGCTTTGTCTTTGAACTGTGTCATGCGTTCCATTTCGCCCATGGTGGCGATGGTTTGAAGTAACCACGCAAGTTCCGCATGTTCACCAACGCGGGATTGTTGGAATACGGTTGTCTTTGCAGGATCAATGCCGGCTGCTAAATAGGCGGCCGTCGCCAAAAGGACATTATTATACAGTTGCTTTGGATCTTGCGGAACGGTAATTGCATGTAAATCAACAACCATCATGGTGAGCTTATAGTCTGCTTGCATGTCGATTGCGGGCTTGAGTGCTCCAAAAAAGTTTCCAATGTGCAGGGTATTAGTTGGCTGAATTCCGGTTAAGGCATTTCGAATCATATAAAATGGATTGTAGCTGATTTTGCCACATGAGCCAAATCAAAAACCCGCAGTTATGCGGGTTTTTGCTAGTCTCAAGGATTTATTGTCGCTTAGACTTCGATTACCACTGGAAGGATCATTGGGCGGCGCTCGGTCTTTTGGAAGAGGAACTTACCGACTTCATCTCGAATGAGTTGCTTAATATGATCGGTGTCTGCTTCTGCTTTGTGGCCAGTCGCGTCAATGAGTTTTGCAACGAGTGTGCGTGTTTCCAGGATGAGCTCTTTGTTTTCTTTCATCTGTACGAATCCGCGACTTACAAGATCAGGAATTCCTGAAACTTTTCCAGTACGCTTTTCGATTTGTACAATGACTACGAAGATTCCGTCGTCAGCTAATGCTTTACGATCGCGAAGGACAACCTGCGAGACATCTCCCACACCGAGTCCGTCTACGAATACGTAGTCCGTTGGAACCTTTTCTTTCGTCATGGTTCCAATAGATTCATTGGTCTTTTTATCCTTTTCAAAGGTAAGAATTTGTCCGTTATCAGCCACGAAGACATTTTCTTCTTTCCAATCCATTGAGTATGCAACGCCAGCGTTTTCACGCAAAAGGAAATGGTTTCCTTCAATTGGCATATAGTACTTTGGTTTGAACAAAGAAAGCATGAGCTTAATGTCTTCTTTCATGGCGTGACCTCCGGCGTGTACGTCCATTATGTCCTTGTGAATCACGCGAGCGCGCTTACGATAGAAGATATCTTTCAAGCGTTGTACAGAGTTCTCATTACCCGGAATTACCGAGCTTGAGAAGATTACAGTGTCTGTAGGTACAACGGTGATAAAGCGATGTTCATCGTGCGCAATGCGCGAAAGCGCTGCACGTTTTTCACCTTGTGCGCCGGTACAAACGATCACGATTTGATTGTCTGGGTAGCGGTTAAGGCGTTCAATTGGAATAATGGTACTGTCCTTGATTTTAATGAAGCCGAGGTGACGCGCGATTTCTACGTTTGTTTTCATTGAGAAACCTTCAATTGCGACTTTGCGACCTAGCTTTTCAGAACTTTCAAGAATTTGTTTTACACGGGAAAGGAGTGACGCGAATGTTCCGACAATCACGCGACCCTGGGCCTTTTCCAAAATGCCGTGGATTTCATCTCCAATGACTTTTTCAGAAATCTGGTGACCAGGACGGTCCGCATTTGTTGAATCTCCCATGAGTAGCATGACACCTTGTTCTCCAAGGCGAGCCATTTTATGGAAATCCGCGGTAACGGTTCCTGCTGGATGGAAGTCATACTTCCAGTCACCTGTGTGACAAATGATTCCGGCTGGAGTTTCTACCACGATTCCAGCTGAGTCCGGAATATTGTGGTTAATGTGGAAGAAATGAACCTTGAAGACACCAAGTTGCAACACTGAATCGATTGTAATTTGCTGAACATTGATCTTTGATTCCTTATAGTCTTCCTGACGACGCTTAATAATACCGGCTGCCATCGGAAGGGCATACACCGGAGGATTTCCAATACGTGGTAACACGTGAGGGATTGCCCCAATGTGGTCATAGTGACCGTGGGTAATAACGACTCCTTTAACATTTTTTTCGCGACCACGAATGTATTCCATGTTTGGAATAATGTAGTCAACACCAGGCATGTCTTCGGTAGGGAACATAAGTCCCATGTCGATCATGATGATGTCATTCTTGTACTCGATGAGGGTACAGTTGATTCCAACCTCTTCAAGACCTCCAAGAACGATTACGCGCACTTCTTCACCTGTTGGTGACGTAAATACTTTTGTTCCTGTTCCTTGAGTCACCGAAGGTGATTCACGGAAAGTCTTTTTTGGCATTGGACGACGTCCTTTACCGCCAAATCCTCCTTGTCCGCCGCCGTGACCGCCGCGGTTTGCGTGTGGAGCACCGCCTTGTGGACGAGGTCCATTAGGGCGAGGAGCGCCTTGTGCGCCACGGTTTTGTGGAGCACCAAAGGTGCGACGCTGACCTTGTGGACGCGGAGTAGAAGATTGAGGACGTGGGGCTGCTGGACGTGCTCCTACAGGAGCTGGTTTTGGTGTGGTATCTGGCATAAATGAACTAAAATAAAATGTTTAGGGTAAATCTTTCTTTTAAGAAAGAAGTTCATCTGGAGCGATTAAAAAATCGCCAATAGCTGCTCTCCTTTACCAATGAGTTAGTATCCGCATACCCGTAAACATGCAAAGACTGCATGATGCGGTAGATCCAATGAACCAAAGATACCTGAATGCTTGGTTTTTGTCAAGCAATAGCGCATTTTGGTGCTTTTTACTGAGCTTTTGAACGTAGGACGCGACGGGTTTTTGTGTACCAGTCAGTGATAGTGCTGAATCGCTGATCTGGTAAAGAGATGTGATCAAGATTGAATCCTTGGATTTTTTGTGAGATAGCGTAGGGGTACACTGGCTGATAAAGGAAGACAGCAGGTACTTCTTCGCGCAAAAGAGCACCTAGAGCAGCATAAGATTCGGCGCGCACAGTTGCGTCTGTGGTTGCGCGTGCCTTGTCGATTGCTTCGTCGGCTTTGCGGTTAACGAATTGAGCTAGATTTAATCCTGGTTCACGCGCTTGAGATGAATGCCAGAAAGAGAACATGTCTGGGTCACCACCAAGAAGAGCACCCGTAAGGAGCATTTCGTAATCACGACTTGGAAGAATATCGGTTTGGAATGAGAGCGGAGAAACGGGATTAAGTGCTAAATCAATACCAATTTCTTTATATTGACGTTGTAATTCCTCACCCACGGCAATTAATTCCGGGGTGTCGATGGTTGTGAGGATAAGGTGTAGTGGATCGTCACCTTTTCGACGAATGGGGTCGCTCTCTGATGTATTCCAGCCCAAATCACTAAGTAGCTGGCGCGCAGCGTCCTGATTGTAAAGTGAAAGGTCCGGGTTCTGGTGTCCAGGAACACTTTCAAGAATTGGATCTAGAATCGGACGTCCAAGGTTATGAAGGGCATTTTCAACAAGGTGACTACGGTCGATCCCAATATTGAGTGCTTTGCGCATGCTTGAATCTTTGTAGAGCCCCTGCTTGCTCGAATTGAAATAAAGCGCCGTGTACTGCTGTAGATAAGGCTTCTGAATAGCGACACCGCTAATTTTGTCTACCTGTTCAGCTTCAAGAAGTGGGACATAGGCAAGTCCATCTACATTTTTGTTTTTGATAGCGTCGAGTCCTGCGTCGAGATCATTATAAAACTTAAGTGTAATTTCTTGGATATATGGTTTCTTACCATGGTATCCCTTGTGGGCCGTAAGTAAAAAACTTCGGATATTTCCTTTACCGTCGCGCGTAATCGTTTTGAGTTTGTAAGGACCAGAACCGACAGGGGTGCGATTTGGCTCTGCTGCGGTTGCATTGATTGGTTGAATCTCGTCCCATACATGAGAAGGGAGGATTCCAACGGTTAGCAGTGAAAGAAATGGGGCGAATGGTTCTCCAAGCGTAAATTTTACGGTACGATCGTCTACTTGTGTGATGCTGGTTCCTGAGAACACGGATTGAAGCGGACTTCGGTAGGCAATATTTTGAACAGCATTAAAAGTGAAGATGATGTCGGCAACGCGTACTTGTTCGCCATCATGCCAAGTAGCATTGTCACGCAGTACAAAGACATATTCCTTTTGATCGTCTGACACGGAATAGCTGCTGGCAAGATCGGGGACTAAAGCGCCCGCCGCGTCATATTTCATGAGACCTGAAAAAAGAAGTCCTGTAAGGTCGCTATCGACATCGTTTGCTGAGGCGTATAAGGGATTGATGAGCTGTGGGGTCCCAATAAGCCCTTCGGTAAAAGAACCGCCATTTACTGGAATGGTGATGCGTTTTGAGTTGAAGGCGGTCCAGCCAAGACCCAGAGTTGAAAGGATGAATACGAGGGCCGCAATCCCTACAATACGACGCTCGGTGATGTTCAAGAGGCGAGGGAATTGGCGGATTTGGTCCATGCGCGGAATGCGTGAAACCGCTTTCGCCTGGAGTACCTGAGAAACGGCCAAAGACATGGGTGAATTTGGACGAGAAGCGCTCCCACGCTTTAAACGAAGGATATTGCGAAAACGCTCAAAAAATGAGCTCCACATTGGCATGTGTGCGCTAGGATTAGATAAAAAGTTTTGCGAACGAGAGCGCAAGGAAAAGAACAGCAAGCAAAACAGTGAATCCTTGAAGTTTCTTTTCAAGACCACGTTTGGTGCGGAAAACAGCGCCGTCACCACCGAAACCAGCCCCAAGACCAGTTCCGCGCGCCTGCATAAGAATAGAGGCGATGAGCAAAACGGCGATAATTGTAAGTATGATTGTAAACCACATAGCTTCTAAAAAGATACCAAAGTGCATCAAAATAGTCAATGTGTGCTTTGGTTTGCTACAATAGATACATATGAAACGCGCACTGCTTGTTTTTCTCTTCGCTGGAGCTATTTTTCTGGTGCTTGGGGCTCCTTTTGCATTAGCGGCAGAAGAAAAGGCAGCTTCTAAAAAACAGACGAATGACTCCATGTGTTGGACTGTTGAAGAATGTAAGGAGCGTATTGCAAATTCCACTGCGCCAGGCACTGGAGAGCAATATGTATGGAATGATAATTTATTCGTGGAGAAGCCAGGAGGGTGCACTTTAGCGAAAACAGGATATTGCTATGCGCCAATCGCATCGTATAAATTATTGATTCCACTTGGTGAGGTGACAAGGGTGCAAGGAGTAGGTGGATATGTGCAAGCGGTATACGCACTGGCGATTGTGCTTGCGGCGATTGGGTCGGTGCTTACTATTATGATCGCGGGTTTGCGTTGGATGGTGGCGAGAGGTGACGCGGGTGCCGTGGGCGCTGCAAAGCAGATGATCACCAAAGGAATTATGTCGGTGATTATTTTGCTCGGTGTTGTCACGATGGCTAATTTAGTCGACCCGTCTCTTACTTTATTAAATCCTTTCCGTACACCGCTCGTTAAACAGGTAAATTTTATTCCTCCCGGGTCTACATGTGAGGTGCTGACAAATCAATATAAATTCAAGGTGGCAACAGATAGTGGTAGTAAAGCGGAGTGTGGAGGTACTGGAAAAATTAGCGGACTACCTGAAGAGGAAACAAAGGGGGGAGCTTCCGTTATCGGGGCAAAAGAGGGGGATGTATGTTATTACGCCAAATGTGCGAAGAGTGGAGAGAGTTGTGTGAAACGTACAAATCAGAATAAATATGAGTGTATGGCATGTGCTCAGTATGTAGAAAAAACAGAGCAGACGGCTTCTGTTTCGGCGTGTGCACAATTCGGAAGGGGGATGACACTTACAGAAGGGCAGAATTACCAGTGCACTTACTTCCCACCAGAATCTTATTTTTCTACTATTGTTGAATGGGCGGGAGTTGCAAATTATGGATATTGTTCGGAAATTGCATATCCAGTCGAAGACCCTGCCGTTCTTGATTGTTCACGTATGCGTACGAACACATTGGGATGTGCCGCATATGATGAAGTTCTTTTAACGAAGAGCCAAACATGGACAGGCGCTGGAAATTGGTTTCCTACACTACGGAATGCGGCAAATGTGACAGATAGAGGATTGGAATTATTTAAGTCACTGTGTGGCGCGCCAGATAAGTGTACTGTGACTCCAGAGGGATGTAAGGTTGTAAATAGGCGTCTATACGTGGGGGATGAGAATGATTATCATTGTGTGTCAGCGAGTGCCCCTGCAGAGGTTGCTCCTACACGAGAACGTCCCGAGGTTGGACCAAGGTATTAGTTGCTATCTGTTTCCATTGACCCCACTCAATATCCGTGGTATGCAGTGTGCGTTAAACCCATGTACATGCAACACGATTTTATTCGCATCAAAGGGGCTCGCGTTCACAATTTAAAAAACATTGACGTTGATGTCCCGAAGAATCAACTCGTGGTATTTACAGGGCTTTCGGGGTCTGGAAAGTCGTCACTTGCTTTCGATACTATTTTTGCCGAAGGCCAACGTCGCTATATCGACTCACTTTCGAGCTATGCGCGTCAGTTCTTGGAGATGCAAGAAAAGCCTGATGTTGATTCGATCGAGGGGCTTTCACCTACTATTGCGATTGACCAAAAGACCTCTTCAAATAATCCACGTTCAACGGTTGGAACGGTGACGGAAATTTATGATTTCCTACGTGTTTTGTTTGCGCGCATTGGAAAGCCTCACCACCCAGAGACGGGAGCGCTTATTAAAGAACATTCAGTAGATGATTTGGTAGCACATGTACTGCCGATTATTGCGAAAGGGGAAGTAATCGTATTTATTCCAATGGTTAAGGCGCAAAAGGGGGAGCATCAGCATGTACTGGTCTCGGCGCGCGAGGCTGGATTTAAGGAAGTACGTTTTGACGGTCTTGTGATGGATTTGGATGAAGCGATTGGCATGAAGAAGCAAAAGACTAAGGACCACACGATTGAAATTGTAGCGGATCGATTTGAGGAGGGGGAAGATGTACCAGCCGAGCGCTTAAAGGTGGTGCTAGAGCGCGCGCTTGATTTAGGAAATGACGCGATTTTGATTTACCGCGACGACACGGGAGACGAAGAAGAATTAGTGAAGGGATATCACTTACCAGGAGGCATGCAGATTCCAAAGCCTGAACCTCGTTTGTTTTCGTTCAACTCGCCATTAGGTGCATGTCCCGAGTGTACTGGACTTGGAATCAAGCTTGTACTTGAATCGGACTTGGTTATTCCAAATAAGCGTTTAACGATTGCTGAAGGTGCGGTGAAGCCGTGGACACGTATTTCCGGAAATCAGTCTTCGTATTTTGAACTTATTGAAAAAGTAGGGAAAAAGCATGGCCTTTCGCTTCATAAGCCTATTGAAAGTTTTACCAAAAAGCAGCTGGATGTATTGTTTGAGGGAACAGGTGCAGATATTTACACAGTGCGCGGTGAAGAAGTTACATTCCCAGGAGTGCTCATGTTATTGGAATTGAAGTATAAGCAAACATCGAGCGATTATGTGCGCAAGGAACTTGAAACCTATATGCGTTCAATGCTTTGTCCTTCATGTAATGGAGGTCGCTTGCGTAAGGAAGTATTACTTTTCACAATTGGTGGAAAGACCATTGCGAATGTGGCGTCACTCGCGCTTGATGAAGTGTCAGATGTATTTACTGCGTGGGCAAAGGACAAGTCACTTACTAAAACGGACCTTTCCATTATTGAGCGTGTAGCAAAAGAGGTAGTGATCCGTGTGGATCATTTGGTAGAAGTTGGTCTTGGCTATTTGACGCTCGACCGTGGAGCCATGACTTTGTCGGGCGGAGAAGCACAACGCGTGCGTTTAGCGACACAGCTTGGTTCGGGACTTTCCGGGCTTATTTATGTGTTAGACGAGCCTTCAATTGGGCTTCACCCGCGCGATAACCAGAAGCTTATCGATACCGTTTGCCGTCTACGCGATAATGGAAATACGGTGATTGTAGTAGAGCATGACGAAGATATGATTCGCCAAGCGGATTATGTATTTGATATCGGACCAGGTGCTGGAAGTTATGGAGGACAAGTGGTAGCTGAAGGGACGCCAAAGGAAATCATGAAGCAAAAGGATTCTTTAACAGGTGCATATTTGTCGGGCAAAAAGTCTATTCCAATGCCAAAGCAATATCGCAAAGGAAATGGAAAGGCAATTACCATTGTTGGTGCTACCGAACACAATTTAGAAAATGTAAGCGTAGATATTCCACTTGGGAAATTGGTGTGTGTGACTGGTGTTTCGGGTTCTGGAAAATCGACTTTGATTTTGGACATTTTGGGGCGTGAACTTTCACGTGCCTTTTACCGTGCAAAAACGTATCCAGGAGCACACAAGGAAATCAAAGGACTCAAAAATATCGACAAAGTGGTGAGCGTGGATCAAAGTCCAATTGGGCGTACGCCACGTTCAAATCCAGCAACGTATACAGGTGTGTTTACCGCGATTCGCGATTTGTTTACAGAAGTACAAGAAGCAAAGATGCGCGGATTTGATGCGGGTAAGTTTAGCTTTAACGTAAAGAATGGTGGACGCTGTGAGGCATGTGTAGGTGAAGGTCAAATCCGCATTGAAATGCAATTCATGCCCGACGTGTACGTAGATTGTAATGAATGTCACGGGTCGCGCTATACGCAAGAGGTATTGGACATTCATTATCGCAATAAGAATATTTCGAATATTCTTAATATGACTGTGGACGAGGCTCGCCGTTTCTTTGCAGATAAATCAAATATTTACACCAAGCTTCAAACCTTGTTCGAAGTAGGTCTTGGTTATGTGGCTTTGGGGCAGTCTGCAACCACGCTTTCGGGTGGTGAGGCGCAGCGCGTAAAGCTCGCAACCGAACTCTCTCGTCGCGATACCGGGAAGACGCTCTATATTCTAGACGAGCCAACCACAGGTCTTCACTTTGAAGACACGGTGCGCTTGCTTGAAGTTTTGCATGCACTTGTTGATAAGGGAAATACGGTATTGGTTATTGAGCACAATGTCGATATCATGAAGGCATCCGACTGGATTATTGATATGGGACCAGACGGCGGTTCGCGCGGTGGAAAGGTGGTAGGGGAAGGGACACCAAAGCAAATCGCAAAGCTCAAGACCTTTACCGGAAAAGCGCTCAAGGACGGATTCGCAATAAAATAATATATGAAAACACGACTCAATAAATATTTAGCAGACCGAGGGGTATGTTCGCGTAGAGCGGCAGACGCCCTTATTGAGTCGGGAGCAGTACTAGTGAATGGTGCACGCCCGGTACTTGGGGTAAAGGTGGACGATGAAGATGATGTGAAAGTGAATGGCATTGCGGTACGTGCAGATAAACCGGCGCCAATCCTTATTGCCTACCACAAGCCAATTGGAATTATTACGTCGGTAGATCCAAACGCAAAAGACAATATTTTGTCGCAGATTGAGATTAAAGAGAAGATCTTTCCGATTGGGCGCTTGGACGTTGCTTCCTCTGGACTCATCTTGTTGACGAATGACGGGAATATTTCAGAAGCTATTACGCATCCACGGTACTACCATGAAAAGGAATATGTAGTGACGGTGGACCGCCCACTTCGTAAAGGAGATTTGCAAACGATGAGAGCAGGGATGGTGATCCTCGGCTCAATGACGAAGCCTGCAACGGTAACTCAAGAAGACGAAAAGGTATTTCGTATCGTGCTTACCGAAGGACGCAATCGTCAGATTCGTCGTATGTGTGAAGGACTTGGGTACGAGGTGCGCCGATTGCGCCGTGATCGCGTAGTAAATATAAAACTCGGTGAATTGCCTGTTGGTTCGTGGCGCTATTTAACCGAAGCAGAAGTGCTGTCGTTAAAAAAGGAACTTAAAATGGAATAAGAAAAACGCCCATACGGGCGTTTTTCTTATTGAACAATCTATTTCTTTGCTTTAACTTCCTTAAGCTTGCGCTTGAAGTCGTCGCGAAGGTATGAAAGTTTCGCGCGGCGTGAACGGTAAGTCTTTACTACTTCAACCTTTTCGAGGTTTGGAGAAGAAAGAGGGAAGATCTTTTCAACCATCCATCCCTTAGCGTTCTTACGAACGGTAACGGTACGAGAGATCCCAGGTCCACGCACTCCAAGGACGAGTCCTTCGAAGATCTGTGTACGCTGACGTTCTTCACCTTTGCTGTTTACGTCTTTAATGCGTTCGTGCATACGAACAAACATTCCAGAACGTAGGTCGCGGTGGGGCATGGCAACAACGGTCACTTCAACTGCTTCCGCTTCTGCCGGAATAACAGCTTCTTCACCTGCAGCTTCGCGAGCTTCGGTTACAGAAGTGTCGGCTGCGACTGCAGCTTCTTCTGGGGTTGGAACTGGCGTAGGTTCAACAACTGGTGCTGAGTCTTCTACTTTCTTTTCTTCGTCTGACATAGTTTTATATACTTCATCTCGGGAGAGGACCGAGGTTAGACCTCGTTCATACACGGACTGTTAATGTGGCCGTACTGTAGCGGATTGTGGGTATTTCGTCAAGAACCGCCTAGGAATCGAGCGATTTTGGTCACGGTTTGTTCATAGACCTCCTCGATCCCAATGTCTGAGGTATCAATAACGAGGTCAAAATTGGCTGGATTGAAGATATCGATGCCATAAAAGGTCTGGAATCGATGAATAAGGGACTCTTTGCGTATTTCGTCCGCTTTTTGCAACTCTTCCTTCGTTTTGAAGGTATCGCGTAAGGGATTGGTTGTGTCTTCAAAAACGCGATCTACGGCTATTTCGGGGCGAACGGCCATGAAAATCTTAATATCGGGATTTTCGACAAAGTGCCAAGACGTGCGGCCTTCAAAAATCCCACGGGGGGTTTCGCGACCTTTAATGCGCTGGAACTCGTCCATTTGCTTGTCTAAAGCGTCGTCCTTGGCTTGAAGTGCCTCGAGCGCTTGAAGGGTGATGCCTCGGCGCTGGGCCTCTTCACGCATAAGTCCACCGATGTTCACACGGGGAACATCGAGTTCGGTCGCAAGGCGTTTAGCAAAGGTTGATTTACCCGACCCGATATCGCCCCCGATCGTAATACGTAGGGGATTGGTTCCTTTCAATTGTTCTAATGCTTGCGTGAGTGTCATAAACTTACAATGTTGAAACGTCGTCGAGTACGGCTTGAAGAGCTTCTGGAATAGGGGCATTGAACGTTTTCTTTTCACCAGACGGCAGGGTGATGGTTAATTCACGCGCATGAAGGAAAAGACGACCGATGTCGCGTACTTTGTGCCCGCGAAGACGGTAAAGAGTGTCTCCAACCACAGGGTGAGTGAGCGCAAAGAAGTGCACACGAATTTGGTGTGTACGACCGGTTTCAATAAGAACGTCGCACAAAGAATGGTGCGTGTATTGTTTTATCACCTCATAGCGCGTAATAGCTTCTTTTCCGCCTTGGTTCAATGGTTTTGCGGCCATGCGTCCGTGTTGGGTTGAACGTTCAATACTAAAATCAATCACGCCAACTGGCCTTTCAAGCACGCCTTCTACAAGAACGGTATAGCGTTTTACGGTTTCGCGGTCCATGAATTGCTTCTTCAAGAATTCATAAGCCTTTTGATTTTTGGCGATAATAAGAACTCCAGACGCTTCTTTGTCGAGACGGTGTACGATTCCTGGACGATTTTCGTCTTCCCCAACACCTTTCATTTGTGGGTAAACGGCCACAAGAGTGTCGACAAGGGTTGATTGCGCATTTCCTGGGGCGTCATGTACCAAAATGCCGGCTGGTTTGTTGATTACAACGACATCGTCGTCTTCGAAGATAACGTTTAAGGTGCCTGGGGTACGGTCACGTTCA
>CAYPYH010000007.1:0-20066 GCA_964415145.1 uncultured Gammaproteobacteria bacterium | reverse complement strand
AACAAGACGCCGATCAGTGGTATACCCTGGGTGAGAACCAAGAGATCATGGTCTTCATTTACTCGTTTTAACGTCACCCATAATCGCTTCAAGCTTCGCAATATAGCGTTCGAGAGAATACGGCTGCACCGTTTCTCGAATCGCTTCACGACCATTTGCAAAGCGCACGCGTGCTGCTCGCAGTAAATCTATTTTTGCCAACATATCCTTTTCGTCCCCTGGAGCAAATAGGAATCCATTTTTATTATTTTCTACCAGCTCACCTACACCTCCGATATCCGACGCAAGCACAGGAACTCCCGCCTGCAAACTTTCATAAATAACGGTTGGTGAATTTTCATAACAAAGCGAAGGCACAATAAGCGCGTCGGCAATATCAAAACAATCCAATAGCTGGTCTGTTGCTACATATCCCAAATACGTAATATTGTCGTGTTTTTGAGCGAATGCCTTCACCTCTTCAGTCAATGTTCCCTCACCCGCAATATTCAACTGAATGCGCGCGCCTTGCTTCGCCACGGCCTCCATTAAGAATCGAATCCCCTTATGTGTTTCCAGTTGCCCCACAAAAAGAAGCTGAACCGTTTCAGTTACCGTTGCACGACGATGTTTAACTGGAAAAGTTGGCGCTGGATTTTGGAGTACCACCACCTTACTTTCCTTGAAAAATCCATTCTTAATATATTCATGACGCATATATTCTGAAGGGAAAATAACTGCATCGGGGGTCGCGAACAACCATCTTGTAATGGAACGATACACAGCAAAAAATGGCGCAGCGAAACCTTCTTTTTCTTTTCCCGCAAAGCGCAATCCCGAAGGTACCAATAATTGTAAATCATGAACTACATGAATATGCGGCACGCCCGTACTACGAATTGCGCGCGGCACACGAAGCCCAAAGCCCTTCATATTGTGCGTAATGACAATGTCAGGCTGTTCTTCTCGTAAAACCGCCTGCACCCTAGACGCTGCGTGCCCAGAAAATGCGTCGATCACATGCCAAAAGAGCCTTGTCGCCCAGCGATACCGACTGTCGTGTAAAACGAAGTAAATATTTTTTGGAAAAAATTGATACACGCGCTCACTCGAATTGGTATTCAAAAGAACATCTTTTCCGCGTGCCCACGGACGAGCGCTCACAACAAAAACATCATGCCCATGACCAATGAGGGCCTCTACCGTACGCACCACCACGTGTTCGGCACCCCCACGCACAAAAGGTGGGTACAAATTGCTAATTATTCCTATTTTCATATTCATCTACTTCAATTACTTTCCTTCATACACGGCCAAAAGCCTTTGTGCAAGATCTTTCACGGCATAGTTTGAAACGGCGCGTTGGCGCGCCGCCTGACCAAAGCGCCAACGCGCATTAGGGTCGTCGATCGCCTCTTGCATCGCGCGACGCAAATCTTCTACCACATGGGGCGCTACATGCCAGCCCGTTTTCCCTGGAACCACAAGTGTTTTTACACCCGGCAAGCGACTGACGATGGACGGTATTCCGCAAGCCATCGCTTCAAGCGTCACCAACCCAAATGCTTCATTGGAATTAATGGACGGAAGTACATGTACGTCTGCACCTTGATAATACGACAAGGTTGAATCAACCCCTCCCGCAAAATGAACACGATCTCGAATCCCCAATCGCGCAACCTGCTTTTCATATTCCACACGCATCTCCCCGTCGCCCACAAGAGTTACCTGCCAGTCCCCCAGCAATCGCGCTGCAGCGGCAAGTAATACATCTACCCCTTTAAAATAATGAGGTTTATCCATTCCTCCCACGAACACAAAGTGACATTTTTTATCCGCCATTTTTTGCACGGGGGTATATGCGGTCGTATCTACAGTAAACGGAAACTCGATAAGATTCTTGTGATGCAAGTGAATCAATTCTGCGTATTCCGAAGTACTTACAAGTACTGCGCGAGCGATGCGCAAAATGAGAGGTTCCACGTATCTATGATGCAACCACACATAAAGCCCACGCCACCCAACCAAATGTACCGTCATGTGATAGGTAATGAACAAGGGCTTGCGCCAAAATAGACATGCAAGCGCTGTAATCAAACCAGACCCAAAGAAAGGGTAATGCAAATGAACAGTGTCATAATTCAACACCTTCGAGAAAATCTGTGGATACAGTGCCCCATTACCAATATGCAAAATGGATTTCGTGGTCGTGGGAGAAATAACATCTACCGTATGCCCCGCTTCTTGAAGTGCCACCGCATAGTCCCGCGCAACATTTCCAATGCCACTCTTGTACGGCGGATACGCGCATGTAATTTGTAAAATTTTCATACTTACCAAAAAACAATAGCTCGCAATACCTTAACGTACCCAGAAAGCATTGGATTCGCAACACGTTCCACAATCCAATTTGACTGTTCTTGCGCTTCAATACGCCCTTCAACGAAAGTCAAAAGGGACCGATCACGCACCGTACGTAAACGTTTCATACGCATACGCATCGCCACAATAAGATGCCACGTTTTGGGTTTTAATAATTCACGCATTGCTCGCACCTTTGCGTCCAACCAATGACCTTTAGCCGCAAATACCCAAGTCGCCAGCTCTACGCCCAACAGGATAGGCGTAATCAAAAGCAAAGTAAGTGGCCGCCAATACGCAAGCGTCACCACATAGCGGTACGTTTCTGTCCACGCAAACATGCCTGGATTAATCGCGAACTGGTAGTCGTGATACGCAAGGGATTTTTCAGCAAGTACATTTTTAAATCCCGCAATACGTAAACGCAATCCAAATTCTAAATCCTCGTGATACATGAAAAATCCCTCTTCCAACAAGCCCACTTTGTGCAAAGCGCTCGCACGCAAAAGCACCGCCCCACCTGAAGCATACCCAATCTCTTTTGCGGGTGGCACTACAAGCTGCGCATGCTTCGTGTGATTCCCTCCCGCATATCCATATCCAGCGATATGAAATACACCACCCGATACATTGACTTCATCGGGCTTTTGCCAATACAGCATGAGTGATTGGACCGCCCCAATTTGCGCGTCTGTTTGCGCTACCGCGATCACCTCATTGATCGCTCGTGAATCTAATTTTAGATCTCCGTTATTCAAATAAACGTATTCACAACCGTCCTTAAGCGCTTGGCGAATACCCAAATTATGATTACCCGAAAAACCATGATTAATTCCGTCTGCCAACATTTTCACCTGCGGCAATCCCATCGCTTGCCAGTTCTGCGCCACCTGTTCCAATTCGGGCATCATGCCCTCGGGGTCACTATTTGGAATAATATAAATCGTAAGGCGATCCTTTGGGTACACTAAATTCACCCATGAATCTACCACTTCTTGAAGGTGCCGTTTATTTTTAAACGGCACATAAATAATCCCAACCATTGGTAGCATACCTAATCTTTTTGAGCGTGCTCGATTGCAATTTTACGCACTAATTCTGTTAATTCCTGACGTTGCTTTTCCTGTGTCGCAATCACGCGCGCGAATCCGTACAATAAGAAGATGATCGCCAGGTATACGATCAAGTCCGCACCACGTCCAACACCTACACGCTGCGCGATCAAGTCCGTGGTAGCTGGCCACAATGCAACCAAAATCACACAACCCCAAAGCACACCCCACATACGCAACCAATGCTGACTCACCTTTTCTGCACGATACTGCCTCCAAATTTTTTGAAGTGCGAAAAGCGCAAAGAAAATAAGAAAAATCTGAAATACCATAATTAATTACCAAAGAATTTATGTTTAAAGAAATCTTTCAAAACACCAAAACCATCTGAGAACTTTGTTCCTTTAGCCAAAGTATCAGCTGTATACGCAATCGTTACAGGACGCTCCACAAATCGAAGCTCATTGATTTTAACTAAATCAAATATTTGCGAGGCATGTGCACGTCGGTCTAGTGTAAATCGCGCCTTTATTGCAGCTTCACGCGAAAGTGCACGAAATCCACAATGCGTGTCGGTAAGCGGAACACCCGACACAAGCCACGTAAATGCCAATGAAAGCTTTAAGGTAATCCAGCGAGACAAGGGCATATTAGATTTACGCCCCAAGAAACGAGAACCAAATACAATGTCCGCCCGCCCTTCAAGTAGTGGCGTAATCATATCCTTGATTTCAGACACATCCATTTGTCCGTCCCCATCAAAATGCACAATAATGTCCGCTCCCAATTTTTGAACCGCAAAGTCCACCCCTGTTTGAAGCGCAGCACCCTGTCCTCGATTAATCACATGGCGCAAGGTATAAGCGCCCGCTACGCGGGCGCGCTTTACCGTATCATCCTTAGACCCATCATCCACTACCACCGTTAAAGGATACAAAGCCAAAACGTCCAAAAGCGTCTTTTCAAGACGATTTCCTTCATTATATGCCGGAATGACAACCACGATATTCATGGCTTCAGTGTGCGTTTTTCGAGGCCTTTCGTCAAGCGAGCACTATTCACCCTCAACTAACAGCAACTTATTTGCACGAATGTAATCGATTGTCTTTTGCAAGCCATCTTCAAGGCGCACCAATGGCAACCAGCCCAGCAATTCTTTTGCTTTCGCAATATCAGGAAGTCCAATCTCAGAAAGGAATAAAAGCGCCTCCCCATTCTTAATCTCTGACTGTGAATGTGTCATTTCAACGATCTTCTTCGCCACACTCAAAAGCGTCATATCGTAATCGCTTCCAATATTGATTGGCCCTATTCCCTTTGGCGCGTGCATCAAGCGAGTCATCGCGTCCACTACATCGGTCACAAAAACAAGTGATGTTGAAAACTCCCCTCCGCCATTTATCACGATAGGTGCACCGTCTAGTGCTGCAAGAATAAAGTCCGGAACCTGATGCCCATCAAAAAGGGGCATGCGCGGACCATAGGTACGAAATACACGTGCGATTTTTGCATCGATCCCGTGCACGCGTGCATAGGTAGACACCATTGTTTCCGCAAAGCGCTTCCCCTCATCATAACAAGCGCGCGGAGACATGTGGTCAACACATCCGATATCTTCCTCCACAAATGTTGTCTTTCCGTCTTTTCGTGGACCGTATACAACACTCGATGACCCAAGTAAAAACGAAGCGCTGTATTTTACCGCCCATTCTAGCGACTGGTACACGCCAAGCGAATTCGAAAGCAATGTCTGTACTTGAAAATCATCAAAATGCTTAATGGTCGTAGGCGTTGCTAAATGATAAATCTCCTGCACTCCATGAAAGGCAATCTTGAAAGGTTCCAATTCTGGGACTTTCTCCAAATCAATCGCCTGATTAATATCATGGCGCACAAATTGAAAATTTGGATTACGTAAAAAGGGTTCAATATTACGTACATGCCCCGTCGTAAAATTATCAATACAAATTACGCGATGCCCTTCGCGCAACAGTGATTCACACAAAAAGGATCCAATGAACCCTGCGCCTCCTGTGACAATAATTGTTTTTGCATTCATAGTGTTCCAAGTTCGGTTCGTTTAATAAGAAAGTCTGTTTGCAATTCCTCAGCGCCCGAGACCGGCATTCCCACAAAGAATTTATTGAACATGGCAACATCGACATCAATCACATACTGACTCCAATCTGCTCCAAATAGCCCAATTGCTGTTGCCTCGTCTGGAATTGCGCGTAGTGTTGGTATAAACGGATCTGTGCCACTATTAGAAAGCCAATAGACCCGCGGATCTGATTGAATCTTCACAAGCACACGGTTCGCACGCGGTAATATAGTTCCCTTTAACTTATAAGTCGCCATCTGTTCCGCACTCACCGTACGCACAACATCAAATGAATTTTCATACGTAAAGAATGTATTCGTATCCAATACTACGCGCCGTGTGCCGTTTTCTAATAAAAGGTATACCGATGGAGATATTGCGGTACGAATAAAGTCTAGTCCCGAAATAGCCGAAGCTTCTTGTCGTTCCCACAATTCCCCCGCCATTTTCACCGCACGTTCTACATTCACACGACCCGCGCCCATATCAGCCCGATACGCTCCTTCGATTGGATCTGCAGACAACTGCAAAATTGTTTTTATCTGATCCGGATTAAGCCCTGGGTAGTTTCCAAGCACCAAGCTCACGACGCCTGTAACGACCGGCGCCGAAAGTGATGTGCCCGACCATCCATTTGTATACATTTCATCATACCCGAAATCTGGATTGAAGTAGCTAAGGCCTGTAAAATCAGTTCCTGGCGCCGAAACATCAATGCACTCCTTTCCATAATTTGAAAAAGAAGCACGTTCATCTGAAACATCAGACGCCGCAACGCCAATTACCCAATCTTCATCCACGTCTGAAGGCGTACACGCTGGGTAAGCTGGACTGTCATGAACATCCACCCCTTCATTTCCAACCGCCGATACCACCACAACCCCGTGGTCATATGCGTATTCAACCGCCTCCGCAATAGACGGATCATTCACGGTGCCCGAGAAACTTAAATTCACAACCTGCGCGCCCTGATCTACCGCATAATGAAGCCCTTGCCCAATCGTGTACCCGTCTCCATCACCCATTTCATTTAGCACACGCACTGGCAAAATACGTACTGCCCACGAAATACCCGCAATACCCTTTTTATTATTTCCAATTGCACCAATAACTCCGCTCACCAATGTACCGTGCAATGTACTGGTAGGATCCACCTGCGTAGAATTTACAAAAGGTACCGGAAGCCCTTCATTGCGCACAAAATCATATCCCCACGTATCGTCCGCAAATCCATTATGGTCATTATCTAATCCGTCGCCATATTCGTCGGCAGTATTCTTCCAAATATTGCCAGCTAGATCTTCGTGATGAACATCTACCCCGCTATCTAGTACCGCTACAATGACTTCGCGAGAACCAGTGCCCGTATTCCACGCCGCTGGCGCGCCAATGCGCTCCAAATACCACTGATCACCATATAGTGGGTCATTTGGCACCAATGCCAAGGCCTGAAGTGGCATAGCGCCTAGTAGCGCCGAAAAAACAATACTCGCAAATGCCTTTTGCATATGCGAGTATTGTATCACGAACCGTACTATTTAGCGGTACACGTTGTACTAATCGCATCAATAGCTTCCGCAATCATTTGCTTTTGTTCCTCGGCGCTCACAAGGCCCTTTGCAACTAAGTAATGATCCTTTGCCTTGTCACATTCCCCTGCATTTGCGTACCAGTCTCCAAGCGCAATCATGAACCACGGAGTTTGCCCAGCACCCTCTACTCCCACTTCGAGCACGCGTCTTAATTCATCCGTACGTGAACCGTCGCCATTTTGCTTATCGACCGCATCATATAAATCACGAATTGCCGCTTCCGATCCCCCTCCAAGCTTTAACACTTGGCGAAAAGCCGACTCAGCCTCCACATAGTCTTGCATCATCATGAGCGTACGACCATAGTTAATCCACGCTGTAAGATTGATCGGATTGTGGTTAAGAACTTCCTCCTGCGCTTCTCGTGCAGTAATTAAATCTCCCAATTGGCGCGCGTCATTCGCAAGCTGTAAATAGAGTTGCTCGTCAAAATCCTGACCCGCTCCTTCACTCCCCGCAATCGCTGCTTTATTAACCGCCACGCGCTGTTCCAAAAGAGTACGGTTTTCGTCCGAAATTTGTACCTCAACTTTGGTCACAAGCCCATTATAATTTGGTGCCTTCTCTTTTAAAGCGAATACTACAATAGCAATTACCACCGCTACCACGAGCAATAACCCAATAATCACCTTTCCTTTTTGCTTTTTCATAACATCTCTAGATTACTAAAAATGCCAAAAATATTCAAGTAAACGAAAACCGCCCCGAAGGGCGGTATTTCGTATGGAACCAGAGGACTCATTCATTAGAATGAAACTCCAGAACCCATAGCAGACAATGAGTCTACGAGGTATGCACCCCATTCGTCTCCATCGTTTGCTGTAGAAGAGTCACCGTCATCTTCCCAGAAGAATACTGATGGAAGACGGTCAAGGTCGTCGCCAATATCGTTAGATGTTGCGTCAACCGGAGTGGTTCCGAGGTATCCACGTACAACGGTAAGAGTTGTTCCGTCTGGAACAGCGGTAACCAACATCTTTTCGTCTGCAGATCCACAGTTGTTATCAGCTGTGTCCATACATACTACATCTCCTTCTGTATAACCAGTGCTTGATGTAACTGTAAGGGTTGTATCAGCGATAGCAAGGTTATCTTCGTTCAAGTCAGAAGCTGCCAAGAACGTAGAACCATTGTTCCATTCAGCAGGGATTGAAACCTGTACTGAATCGTCTTCAGAAGCAGACGCACCTGAAACGTTCATGTAGAACGCGAAGGTGTGAGTCGTACCAGCTGAGATGATTACTGGAGTTGCCAATGTGATACCAGCGTAAGCTAGGTCAGCTTCAGTGGTTGTACAAAGTGCGCCAGTCGCAGTGTGAATAGACCATTCGGTGTCAGCTGCTTCAAGCTGCGCTGCCAAACCTTCGTCTGACAAGTCGTAGAGTGAGAAGTCGCTGTCATCAAGGAATGTTCCGTCAGCACCGTCTGTATCACAGTTTTCCCATGTTGATGGGGTTCCTGCGTTATCAGTTGCACCGATTGAGAACAATACTTCCTTCATTACTACATCTTCACCAGCAGCTGCTGAAACGTTGAAGCGGTAAACTTCGATTGTTCCAGGAGTCTTAACACCAGATGGAGATGAAGCATTTACTGCAATTGTTGGCTTGGTTTCCTTGATCAAGTGACGAGCAGCTGTTGTTACAGCGTTTGCCGCAAGGTCAGTGTCTCCAGAACCAGAAGCTACAGCGTTGAAGTCTCCTGAGTCAGATCCGATTCCAAGCTCAAGGTATTCGTTAGAAGTAGCAAGACCAGAAGCAGTACGGTCAGTTTCGTTAAGGTCAACGTAAGCGCTTACAAGAGCGTGGTCACCTTCTTCAACGAAGATGTCAAGACCTGTGAAGTTAGCTTCGTTGTCGCTTCCGAATTCTGCAGACGCAGTTTCAACATCACCTTCAGAGTTTGTGTATGAAAGCACAACCTGGGCAACGTTGTCTACGTATGTAGCAGCGTCAGCTGAGATCATATCTGTCGCAGCTTCTTCTGTGATGGTCAATTCGTTTACTGTGAAGTCTTCGCTTGTTGCAGCGATACGGAACACAGCAGCGAGGTTAGAAGTGGTGCTGGTCAAGAAAATGTCTGCGCTTGGGCTAGAAGAGTCAAGTGTTGTAGCAACGGTTCCTGCAGATGTAAATGATACAACTGAAGAAGGTTCTACACCGTCAGTACCGTCAGTTTCAGAACCAGCTACGGTATCGTTAACGGCTTCACCTGTGATGTTCACGTCATTTCCGTCGTCATCAGAAGCGGCGATGTCGAGATAAGTATCTCCATCTTCGTCAATAATGTCGAATGAGAAGTGATCGTTGTTTGAGTTGTAAAGTGTTGAAGGACCAGTGAAGTTACACTTTACATCAAGACGTTCGTTTTCACTTGCGTCAATTGTCCAGTCAAGATCAGTGAAGATGAGTGTCTCACCACTGCTTGTTGGAGCAACTGGACCGTCAAGTAAATCTCCAGCCTTGTTGTACACTGAACAGCTTGAAACGTAATCAGTAACTGTGATTCCGGTTACGTCTCCGTATCCGAAAGTTCCTGAGTTATCGTCGTCTGCAAAGATTGCAAGAGTTACATCTTCAACCGTTACAGAACCAGCGTCTCCACCTTGGAAGGTGAATCCACCAACAAGAGTGTTAGTAGCGTTCTTCACGATGGTGATGTCACCAGGTGAAGTTGCAAGACCAACGGTCATTGTAGCTGCAAGAGCTTCTTGGTTCTTACCAACAATGTCTCCAGTTGGAACGATGTCAGTAGTTGCTACTGCGTCTCCATTAGCGTCTTCAAGTGAAAGACCACTCATGTCAACGGTAGCTGCGAATTCTGTTCCAGAAGTTACTGCATCATCGATGTCAACAACTACTGCAAGGTGAAGAGTTTCTCCGCCTTCAAGTTCCCAATCGTCTGTGAAGTCGATTGTCTGAGCGCCATCGTGATCAGCATCAAGTACTCCGTCAAGTTCCAATGGACCCATAACCACGCGACCAGTTTCAGTGTTGATGATCTTAATGTCAGTGATGTTTGCAACGTTTGTTCCAGATCCCTGGATCAATCCGTCGTCATCAGTGTCAGTAGCGTCATCAGCTCCATCAAGTGCATCGTTATCGTCGTCATCACCGTAAACGATGATGTCGAGGTCTTGAACGGTTACATTTTCTTGAGAAGTCATAGAGAACTCAAGAAGTGTTTGGCTCTGAGCGTCTGTGCGGATGTCACCTGCGTTAGGACCAACGAATGCAAGTGTTACGTCTCCGCCTTGTACATCACTGAAAGAACACTTTCCAGCAGTTGTTGTACAAGAAGTTCCGTCGTAACCATTTGCGTCGTTAGAATCTACCGAAAGACCAAATCCGTAGTCGCTTCCAGTTGCAACAATGTCAACATTGTTGTCCAAAGAAACAGTTACGTCATCTCCATTTTCTCCACCGATATCGGCAGAAACCTTGAAGATTTCGCTATTTCCGTCTTCGATAAGCATTGCGTCGTCAAGAACGAAAGCAACCTTCTTATCTCCGATATCTTCACCAACGGCAACAATTTCATTGTTTGCCCAAAGTTGGAAATCGCTGTGGTCAGCGGCGTCATCAATTTCGAGCGTAAGTTCAGACACAGTTGCGTCTTCACCTGAAGCTTCGAGCTTAAATTGACCGATGATCGCGTCGTTTTCACCAACAGTTGGATCAGAGATTGATCCGTTCTTAGTGATTACAAGGTCACCAACAGATTGGCTTCCAACGCGGAAGGTGTTTCCAGCAACTGGGAATGAACCCATAGCTGTTCCTGTTCCTTCTACTGATTCTGCTTCAACAATTGAGAAATAGAATTCGTCATTTGCGTAAGTAGAGCTGTCAGTAAGTTGAACGCGAACTGTGATTGTGCGTGTTTCACCAGCATCAAGATCAATATTCAATGATCCGAATGTTACCTGGCGAGTAGAAGAGTTAACTGAACGTGATTCAGTCAAACGGTTAGCACCTTCGTAAAGGTACACACCTGCAACTCCAGCGGTAGCTGCCTGACCTTCGAAATCGAGAGTCAAGAGGTCAACTTCTGCTGCTTCGCTTCCAGCCTTCAAATTGAAGCTGAAAACAGAAAGTGAGTTAGCACCCTGTGGCACGGTTGCGCCAGCTGGGGTTGAAGAAGCGCGAGAAACGGTTACGTCTCCTGTAAGCGCAGCTTCGTCTTCACAATCTCCGCTTTGAGAAGCGTCTGAGATTGCACAGAGGTATCCAGTGATATCGTCACCAGCATCAAGAGCAGAGTCATCGATAGATGCTCCGTCAAGGAAGAAACGTGATTCAAGAGCGTTTGCAGAACGAGCTGCAGAAGAAAGCATACGCTTTTCTCCGTTCCACGCTATAAAGTAATCAGCTCCGTCCATGAAAAGCGCTCCGTCCCAAACGTCTGTGTCTGTGAGTGATACACCTTCGGTGTAGTTGTCAAAGAAAGCGTCTGCAACGTCATCGATGCTTTGGTTCCAGTCAGAACCAGCAAGTCCTGCTGCTACTGCTTCAGTTTCGATCCAGTGGATCATACCATCGCGACCAACAGCAAATGTGTCAGGTACGGTAGTCACCTTAATGAAACGAGAACCTGGGCGGTATACAACGTTTGAACTTGCAACTGGGATTGCAGCTACTGCTGAATCCGAAATTGTTTCAACGGCAGAAAAACCATTGAACCAAGAATCGTAAGTTTTTTCGTTAGGGAACACGTAACGTGAACCATCGTAACCGTAGAAATATACGGTTGAGAATGAAGTACCTCGGATGAGGTCTCCAGCTGTTGCGGCGCTAGCCATCTGTGGAACTGCAAATGCTGCTGCACCTGCTGCCCAAAGAATGGTAAGTGTTGCCACAATCGCTGAAAGCACGCGACGTGCTACTGAGAGAGTGTTATCCATAATTTTTTGAACCTTTGATAAGTTTTTAGAGATCCTTTTTATTAAAGAAGTGAATAGCCCGAAGGCTTCGACCTTTGAAACCCACTTCCGAATGATGCTGGAGATCACATAAGACACGTGTCTCCATATCGCGTCCCCACAAGCACTTGAGGAGGCAATATGGAAACACCTGAATTATGGTGTTTGTGTTCCATCTGTTGGGCTAGGAGCTTCGGGCGAAACCACAGGAGGAACGATTTCACTCGCAGGCGCCTGATTCTTTTCAATAAGCTTAATTTCGATATCTGCAAGTGCATTTTCAATTGCACTCATTTCCACCTCTACCTCACGCATGATTTCGAATGCCTTGCGATATCCGCCAGCTACTGCAAGTTCTGTAGCGTCCGCAATTTGATTTGATACGGTACGTAGACGCAATTTGAGTGCTCCGATTTCTGCACGAGAAGTAACACTGTAAAATGCCTTACTTGATTCGATTACTTCGATACGACCAATTCCGAATGTGCGACGCCCTACCATTTTATTCATGCGGTCTTGAAGTAATTCGGTAAGTTCGCGCCCGCTCGCCGGTTCTGGTGTTTTTTCGTGGGCTTCTACGACCGTGTCCACAACTGTCTGCGTAGCTCCCTGTGTAGCGTCTTGCATGTCTTGTGTGATCGCTGGCTCGTCCATGATAGGTGTGGCCGCCAATGAATCTGTGAACTGAACCATTTTTGCATTTACTTCAGACACCTGTGCGAGCAATTGCCCCGACTGAGTTGTTTGAAGATTTTGAATTTCTTGCGTCGCAGAACTCACTTCGAATTTGAATGCGTCTACCGTACTCGCCATGAGCGCCTGGTCTGGCGTTTCACTATTCGTCAGTTCTACCAATTCTTGTAAACGACGTTCTGCGAACTCTGTGTGAAGTACTGCCTTCTTGTCAGAACCCGTAAGCTGCAACTGTGCACGTTCGCTCACAATCTTTACTCCATATAATGTGTCCCCCGGTAAACTTTGAGAAGCGGCACTTACTGTGGTAAGCCCTCCAAGTACGAGTACTGCAAAAGAAGCCAATGCGGTTACTGGCTTTGCAAGAAGGTCTGAGAATGTGAAGCGCATGAATTCAAAAGTCGCAGCCGGCGCCCAAACGATTGTTTGTTCTTGCTGACCTGTAATTGCTTCCATGAGCTTTTCGCGACCGCGTGCACGAACTTCCTCACCCACGTATCCCGCGCGAGGTTCGATCCGTAACTTCTTCAGTTGTGTGATAATGTCGCGTGACATAGTGGTTTAAATTAGAGGATTTCTTTAAGTGCTTTCTTGGCGCGGTGCAAGGTCACTCGAATCGTGTTTGGGGTCTTCTCTAGAGCCTCGGCAATTTCCGAAACACTCATCTCGTCGAGGTACCGCATAATGATCACATCGCGGTATTCGTCTTTAAGCTTATTAAGCTTCTGTAATATATGTCGTAATTCTTCCTTAATCATTACAGTCTCCTCTAGACTATGACCGTGAGCGATACCTTCCGCCTCTTCCAATGGGCCCGTAATCTTCTTAGAACGGTAATAATCGGCAATTAAATTGCGGGCAATGCGATATACGAGCGCATTAAAGTTTTCAACCTTGCTAGACGTGGCATATTCCCAACCACGCAAAAAGACCTCCGACGTCAACTCCTCCACGTCTTCGAAGTGTGGGATTTTAAAGGTGATATAGCGGCGAATCCGGTCGTGAAATGCGTCATAAAGCTCCCCATACGCAGTCGCGTCCTGGAATCGGTATACTCGAAACAATAGAAATTGTTCTCGTCGCATGGACATGTATTATGTCGTTAAAACGCTTATATCATTACAGGCCGAATTAGTGGCATAAAGTAGCATATATAGTGGTTTATGTCAATGATTTGTCTTGACTATCCTAGACATTTATGTTATTTTGTCATCAACACCCTAGACAAATATGATTACAGACATTCGTCTTTCTATCTCCGAAGCGTCTAAACTATTCGGAATTAGCCAACGCACCATACGCCGTGCCATTACTGCAGGCGCGCTTGAATTTATGCTCGTCCAGGGTCGCTACAAGATCTCTTTTGATTCCTTATTGCGCTGGTCGCAAACGAGTACGCTTACTGTACAAAAGCGCGACACGCAAGGAATTGGACAATATGTGAGCGCATGGAAAATTAGTACCGCGCCCGCTGTAGCACAAGCAGCAGTCACGGATTCGGTACAGATGACAACTCCACGCACAGCTCCGACACGCACGAAAAAAGTATCTGTGGCACCTTCTGAAAATGCCCTCACGATACCGGTTGCCGCAACGAGCGCAGCACCCACCGCACCAATACCAGGGCCCACAGAACCAACACTGAGCTGGGACTAGACTTCCCTCCTTAAAACACAAAACAGCCCAAGAGGCTGTTTTGTGTTTTTATGATACGCGCGTTTTTGCAAATGACGACTCCGCAAAGAGCATGTCTTCGTAAAGCGTTTCGTAACGATGCGCCACCAGTTCTGGATTATGTACATCGGCAATAATCGTACGTGCAATGAACCCCCAACTCATAGTAAGGGCCGCGTCTGCAAGGTCACTTAATTCATGCTCACTTGTTTCGTATAAATCTGCAAGTGATTCGAGTACAAATGGATTACGATTAATCAGCTCATGTAGCGGCACTCCATATTTTCCAAATGACATAGCGTGCATGAGTTCGGCGCGGTATCCGGCAAAGACCGGAGCGAATACAGCACGCGCGCCCGCGAGCAATAATGAAGTTACATAAGGAGTCACATACCCGAACACTTTAATGTCGTGACCAAAGGCAATATGTTTACTTGGCATATCTTTTGTAAACACGATTGCAAGCGTGGCATTTGGCACAAGCGGACGTACATAGGTACGCCATTCATTTACCAAAAGTTCCATATCGGACCACTTTTCTGGATTTACAAATCCAACGAAAAATTGTTGCAGCTCTACACCGTGCGCGCGTAAGATCGACGAATCAATCGACTGATCCTGTGCATACACCGCATATTCAATATAGGTAATATCCTGTGCCGACAAACGCTCGTGACGCAATACATCCTTACGGCTCGTTACATATTCATGCGAACACTTGAGCGCAAAGCTCATAGACGTGGTCTGTACAAACGATTTTTGATTCACTTCATTTACATCGTCTACGTGGAGTATGAGGCGCGATTGCGGATGAAGTACGCGCACAATGAGCGCCGCAAGTCCGCTGCGCATACCAAATAAATGCACAATGCCGCGACGGCGTGTCGCAAAATACCACATCACCCAAAGGGTACGTAATGCGTGCGGAACAAATGCTGGACGCGTAAAAACGCGCACACCATCTTGTGCTACATATGTTTGCTCTGCGTCGATAACGCGAACTTTATACCCCATGCGTGCATGCTCACGCGCGAGCACGAAAACGTGATCACGATTCCATGCGCCTGTATGAGAAATGAAGAATGTAATGTTCATAACGGCGAAAATTAGCAAAGATTCGCCATTTTGTCAATCATAATCAAAAGAAAAAAGAGGTTCCCTTGTACCTCTTTTACACTGTAGCTATAGGCTCAAATGGACTTATCCACAAGCGCTTTATCGTAGATCACAAAAAGCTGCCGCAGATGATTTGAAGTATTGGCTACGTTGTGCGCTTTTTCATATGCGCGCGCTGCCATTGCGCGAGCCGATTCTGGCTGATTGATCACAAAACGCATGGCGCGCGCAAGCGCTTCGTGGTCCCCTGTTTTGGTTACAATTCCACATTCCCCACCTTCAACTAATTCTGGCAATGCACCGCGTAAAGACACAATAAGTGGTGTGTGTGTAAGCATTGCCTCCAGTGCACTTAATCCAAATGGTTCGTCCCAAAGCGAAGGCATAAGCACTGCGCGTGTGTGCGCAAGCTGAATCGCAACCTCTTGTGGCGTAAGTACCCCTAAATATTTCACGCGTGGGTGTGCCATAACCTCTTCTTTCAAAGGACCGTCCCCGGCTACATACAAAAACTCATCACCTTCAATTAAATCAATTGCGTGCAGTGCCACTTCAACTCCTTTATTATTTTCAAGTGCGCCGAAGTAAAAAAATCCTTGTGGCAATTCTGCACGCACTACATGGGGCATGGTGGTAAACGGGTGAAGCACAGACATTTTCTGTGGCGGAATTCCACTACGTTCCAATACTTCTCGTACAAATAAAGAAACAGGAATATACCGATTTATATTTTTTTCATACCAACCAAAGAATCGCTGTATGCGCACAATTCCGTCCAACACCCCCGTCGCCAAAAAAGAATGCTTAATATACCGCGAACATGCGACACTCCACCAACTCATATGCTGCGGGTACAGTGACTCGGTACCAGACCATAATGCATAGTTCGCTGAAATGGTCCCGTAGTCATGCACAGACATCACAACAGGAACGCCCGCGTCCTTGCATGCCTTTAAAACCGATGGGGACAAATGGGTATATACATTATGCGCATGCACAAGATCGGGCTTTTCAGCCTCCAGTAGTGCGCGCATATTACGATACGCTTCGCGTGACCAAAAGGCACGAAGAAGATATGCGGGGATCTGAGAAAGGCGAAGCCCGTCCGTATCAAGATGCGATACAAAATATTTTGACCACGGAGTCGCTTCGTTTTTTGGATGTTGCATGGAAAATGGAATGACCTCATGCCCTGCGTCCACAAGCGCCTCGCGTAATGCAAACACATAACGCTCCGCGCCACGCCGTGGATACCAATATTTATGCGCTAAAACTATTTTCATATCATTTCATTTTCGCTCTCTTCTTCGTCCCAAAGCGCAATAGCTGCTCCCAAAAATGTCCAAATGTAAGGCGCAAATGTGCGTACTTCAAAAAAGGTGGCCAAAAAGGCATTCAGGGTACCCGCAACCATCATCGCCAAAACGCCCAATGCAAAAGTCCGCAAAAAAGAAGACTTAGTCGCGCGATACATATGCAGCACCACGAACCAAGATCCTACGTATAGCCACAAAAATAATGCCATTCCAATTGAACCTGTTTCCCCCCAAAGACTCATCCAATTATTATCGATCATTCCTTGTGTTCCATAGACACCAAATGGCAATCCAAATGCATCATATACTTCGGTAAAATTAAGTGCCGCGACTGCCCCACCTCCAAATGTCCCCGGACCGAATCCGAATAAGAACGAGTGAGGGACAATTGTAAGCACGGTTTGAACAATCCAATACAAACGTCCTAATCCATAATATTCTCCATACCAACGTTCAAGCGAAAACGCTTCAAAGAACCGCACGATAAGTGTTTGGCTTGGTAAATCAATAAGTTGACTCACAACCAACCCAGACACAAGCACGTATACGATAAGTGCTGCTACCCCCATTCCCGCTCCAATCAACACTCTCCTATCGCGGTGGATATACATAGCAATAAATGCAGAACCCAATAAAAATCCAAACCAGGCCGAACGTGAATACGTAAACGCTAAAATGGGAAGTGCCGCCAAAAGCAGTCCCCATAAATAAGGTGTGTACTTATCTCTTTTTTGCTCATACAGATACGCAACCATGAATAACATAATCATGGCCATAAACACGCCCAAACGGTCATAGCGTCCCAATGTACCAAAGACGCGTTGCCCTGGGTCCCAGAAATAATCCGTCCCTTGTGTAAGTTCGATTTCCCCAAAAGTCTTTCTTTCATTCGGCAAAAGGAATGTATCGAGCCGCTCCCCAATCGCAATCTGACCAAAACCTAAAACCACTTGAACGGCCAAGACCGCCAAAAGCCCTACAAGCAGGCGCTTGATCCACGTAACACTTAAGCGTAACTGTGTGGCAACGAAGTAGAGCAATATGAAACGAATGATCTGGCGTGCACCCAGTAGAGCCACAAAAGGTGGATTTGTATTTAAAACACTTGAAGCCACCAGCGCCACTAAGAACAATGCAAATGGGAGATCGCCATACGTAAACCGCCAATTGATCTGATGCGTCACCAATCGCCACAGGATAACCGCACATAAGAGATAGACAATAACTTCGGAATAGTACCGTGCGTACAAATACACGTCGTCGGGCACGAATTTAAGGAAAAAGGACTCAAAAGGGAGATATAAAAGCAGGAAGGCCAATAATACCTGTGGGCGCCAAAAGGCCACATAACAGGTCAAAAAACCTATCAAAACAGCAAGGACCTTGAGGGGCGACAGGAAGATCGAAGCCACAATAGCGGTCGCAGTCGCCCCAAACAAAAACCACGTAGCGATACGGGCGTATCCTTCACTTGTCCGGTGCGCTTCAAGCAAATTTGAGGAACTCATATGGGCATTATAGCATGCAAAGCCAATTCTATTGACAATATTACACACAATTGGTAACCTACCGGCACTAACTTGATCGCTATGAAAGCAGCAATTCACCCAACCTATTTCGCATCTACATTCACTTGTGCTTGTGGAAATGTAATTAAAACCGGTTCTACCAAAGAAGCGATCTCTATTGAGCTTTGTTCAGCATGCCATCCGTTTTATACGGGTCAATTGAAGATCATGGACACCGCTCGTCGTGTGGAAAAATTCACAGAGCGCGCTACCAAGAAAACCGAGACAGCAATCGGTCACGCTGCAAAGGAAGTCAAAAAATTGGCTCGTGCAAAAGCACGTCAAGAAAAGCGCGAAAAAGCAGAAATGGCTCAATAGCCATTTTCCCTTTCGAGAACACCCCACAAGGGTGTTTTTGTTTTCTGCTACACTATTCACATAATACCTATGGATTACAAAAAGCATTTAGACATCTACCGCGCGCGTAAGGCAGAATTAGAAGAATCCCTTATGGACCCGGTGGTGCTTGGAGACACCAGTAAATTAAAAGATGCGAACCGCGAATACCAGCGGGTACAGTTTATTTTGCGACTTGGAGATGATTATTTGAATGCGCTCGCACAAATGGAAAGTGCAAAAGCCATGCTTGCAGAAACGGATGATGAAGAAATGGTGGCAATGGCTCAAGAAGAAATTACCGCACTTGAACAAAAAATTCCCGATGCCGAAAAAGCAATTCGTGTGGCGCTCATTCCACCCGATCCACAAGACCAAAACGATGCCCTTGTGGAAATTCGCGCCGGCGCTGGAGGCGACGAAGCAGGACTCTTTGCGATGGAACTATTCAAAATGTATGCGCGCTATGCGGAATTGAAAGATCGTAAAATCGTTATTATTTCTGAAAACCAAAATGAACAAGGTGGATTTAAGGAAGTTATTTTTGAAGTAACGGGACCTGGTTCATATGGCGACATGAAATTTGAATTCGGTGTGCACCGCGTACAGCGCGTGCCAGACACTGAAAAACAAGGTCGCGTACACACTTCAACCGTGACCGTAGCCGTACTTCCAAAGGTGGAACCGAAAGAATTTTTCCTTGATCCAAAAGACTTAACAATTGAAACAACCACCTCACAAGGAGCCGGTGGACAGCACGTAAATAAAACCGAGTCTGCAGTGCGTATTGTGCACGTACCAACGGGTACCATGGTGTTTTGTCAGCAAGGACGCTCACAGCACCAAAACCGTGAATTAGGTATGGAAATTTTGCGCGCTAAACTCTTTGCACTCGACGCAGAAAAGAAACGCCAAGAAAATTCGGATTTGCGTAAGAGTCAGATTGGAAGCGGTGATCGTAGCGAAAAGATCCGCACCTATAACTTCCCTCAAGATCGCATTACCGATCACCGCATTAGTGAATCGTGGCACGGTATTCCGAATATTATGCTCGGAAATATTGACCACATCATTAGCGCCCTCAAGCTCGCAAATGAATCTCTATGACGATTTTGGATGCCCTCACATGGGGTACCGAAAAAATACGTGAGACCCTATCTGAAAAGAAAACAAATGTGCATGTACCTTCGTACGATGCTCAATTGCTATTAGCCCACGCCCTTGGTGAACGCACAAGTTTTTTATTTGCACACGGAAATGAACCACTCGGTGACGAACAGTGGGATGCATATCGTGGCATGATTATCCGACGCGCCGCTCACGAACCGGGAGATGCGTCGCGTCCTCGTCTCCGAACAGT
>CAYPYH010000006.1:0-21242 GCA_964415145.1 uncultured Gammaproteobacteria bacterium | reverse complement strand
TATGTAAAATGTTAGAAAGAGTCAATATCGGGCAATAAAAAGAAGCGCCAGGGCAGGCGCAATGACTGTGGAAGGAGACTCATGGGGTGAGATACCGATCAATCTCCCTGGACATGTCGGAAAAGAGATGGTTCAGCACGTATCCGCAAATCTCCAATCCATACCAGTAGAGTAGGATCGCTACAGTGCATGCAGCTAGGAGGCCCAGCGCATTCATGAGCAATAGGGGTCCGATTTGGTCAGGAACTGGGTCATTGCCACGCGCGGGAGACGTATGCTCATCGGGATTGTCTGTCACGGTGCCTCCGATTGGGTTTATGGGCTATTCTTAGTCCTATCAATAAGGAAAACGGGTGTCAATACGCTTGCCCCGTCAAAAATCATCCGCTATACTCTTTTGCGTATGAGCTATGTCTTAGTTATTGGTATTATATTTGCCGCCTTGCCTATTATTGTGATTGAGATTTTGGCACATGTGGTCTTTTTTGGCATGCTCCGCGACGACGAAGACATGGGTAAATTGCTCAGTTTCGCTATCGGGCTTACTTTATTTGGACTTGTACTGATCGGGATACATTTTGGTATAACATTTTTATAAGCGTATGAAGCGTTTCTTCTGCGCCATGCTTCTTCTATTGAGTGTTTTTGTTCCACTGACTACGCTTGCGCAGAGCGAAGACCAAGAGGTGCCCGCGCAAGCCTTAGTATCAAGCGAAGAAATTAAGACGCGCATTACGCGCATTGTGAGTGAGTATGAACAAGGGGAACTTCCTCAGGTGATATTTGAGATCGAACATGAGGGCGAAACGATTCAAATCGATACAGGGGTATCTTTTACTGAAGGATTACGGTATCGCGTGAGTGAGGGGAGCGAGATCTATGTGCAGCTGGTGTATAAGGATGGAGTCGTAGATCAAGCATTTTTTGTGGATGTTGTACGCACACAAGCGCTGTTCTTTTTGCTCATTGTATTTTGTATACTTGTTATCGCGGTTGGGTATTGGAGAGGATTCCAGGCTATTATCGGCCTAGCGCTTACTCTACTAATTTTATTTGGATTTATTATTCCTCGGATTTTACATGGGGCAGACCCGGTACTTACTACGGTCCTTGGTTCGATTGTGATCTTAGCGGTTAATATGCATCTTTCGCATGGGCTTACGAGGCAGACATTCATGGCTTTCTTGGCGACGCTTGTAGGGTTATTGCTAAGTGTGGGATTCGCGGAATTTTTTGTCTGGATCACGAATTTGTCTGGATTTAGCTCGGAGGAATCTGCTCTTTTATATTTCCATTCTAGTTATGCTCAAATTCCTGTAGGTATTTTGCTTGCGAGTATTATTCTGGGGGCGGTGGGGGTCCTTGATGATATTGCGATCACGCAATCAGAAACGGTGGCGGAATTGTTGGACGCCAATCCAAAGCTTACAGCAAAAGATTTGTATATGCGTGCAATGCGCGTGGGGCGACACCATATTGCGTCTACAGTAAACACCCTTGTACTTGCATATGCGGGCGTTGCACTGCCACTATTCCTCCTTTTTGTACTTACAAACTTTGTGTCACCCATGCGTTTTTTGAATGAAGAAATGGTGGCGGAAGAGATTGTTCGTACGCTTGCAGGAACCGCGGCACTCATTCTAACTGTGCCTGTTGCGACGCTCTTTGCGGCATGGACACAAAAGAAATACCCGCATTCGCATAAGCATTAGGGTCAATTATTGCCATTCTAGCCAAAACAGGCTAGGATTTACTCGTTATGAAGCAATCTTTATTGTTTACGAAAACGTCCAAAGAAGCACCATCTGACGAACAGGCAAAAAATGCACAGCTTCTTATTCGTGCAGGATTTGTTTATAAAGTGATGGCGGGGGTATACGCATATACACCACTAGGACTTCGCGTACTTGAAAATATCAAACGCATTGTGCGTGAGGAGATGAATGCTATTGGTGGTCAGGAATTAATCATGACTAACTTGCAGCCAAAAGAAGTTTGGGAAACGACAGGGCGTTGGAATGACGAAGTAGTGGATATTTGGTTCAAAAGCAAACTTAAAGATGGAACGGATATTGGATTAGCCTGGTCGCATGAAGAAGCGATCATGGAAATGATGCGCGGATTCGTAAAGAGTTATAAAGATCTTCCTGTAAGCGTGTACCAGTTCCAAACCAAGCTTCGCAATGAATTGCGTGCGAAGAGCGGGGTAATGCGCGGGCGCGAGTTCGTAATGAAAGACATGTATTCTTTGCATGCAAGCCTTGAAGATCTTAATGAATATTATGACAAAGTTAAGGAGGCATACTTGCGCGTATACAAGCGTCTTGGTCTTGGGGATGATACTTATGTAACTTTTGCTAGTGGGGGTGCTTTCACAAAGTTCAGCCATGAATTCCAAACCATCTGCGAAGCAGGAGAAGACATTTTATATGTACATCGTGCAAAAAATATCGCGGTGAACGAAGAGGTTTTGGAAGATGCGGTAAAAGAATTGGGTATTAATAAGGACGAACTCGAAAAGGTTAAGAGCGCCGAAGTGGGAAATATTTTCAATTTTGGAACCGAGAAGTCTGAACAGATGCATACCAATTTTATTGGAGAAGACGGCAAGGAACATCCGGTGTATCTCGCATCATACGGTATTGGGATTACACGCGTAATGGGTGTACTTGTTGAAAAGTTCTCAGATGCAAAGGGTCTCGTATGGGAAAAAGAAGTCGCACCATTCCCGGTACACTTAATTACCCTGAGCGGTAAAACGTCTGCAGAAGAAAAGGAGATCAAACAAACAGCAGAGCGTATTGTTCATGAACTTGGAGAAAAGGGAATTGAAGTGCTTTGGGACGACCGCGAAGGGGTAACGGCAGGAGTGAAGTTTGCGGACGCTGACCTGTACGGTATTCCACTACGTATTGTACTTTCGCCTCGTACTCTTGCAGAGCTTTCTGTAGAGTGGAAAGGGCGCACGCAGGAAACGGCGGCCGTCACGCCGATCGACGGCTTGGGTGAAAAGATCGCAGAATGGTTCGCGAAATAATAAAAACACACGCCCTTAAGAGGCGTGTGTTTTGTTTAGGGGATTGACAGGAAGGCTTTATTTGGGTACTTTGCCAAGTCACTTTGAACTATTGGAGGGTGTGACATGGGGTGGTCAAAGAGATTGGGAAATAAGCCAGACCGCAAGCGCTATGATCGTGTGAGTAGCCCTGCATACGGAGAAATCGAAGCGGCGCTCGTGTTCTTCATTCGGAATTATACGGACCATGACGGATTCGCGGATTCGGTTCACCGGCTGCGTGATCGGTACGGTCGCTACGTGAACTGGTGGCTGGAAGACATTTCGCGTATCTACGGGATTGCGCAGCGCGATCTACGCACTGCATTCGTAGTGTCGCAGCGTCGGGGTTGGCGAAAGGAGCTCAGGGACCTTTTTCGTAGAGCGTTCCCAGAGTACGCGAAGGAGTACGAGGAGTTGCCTCTTGCTCTAGAGACCTACACGCGCTATTACCTCGACGACAAGAACAAGAATCGTCTTGAGGTGAGCGCCGAGAACCTGCGCGAGGCGCATGGGCGAGCGGTACTGCCTTGGATCCGTGCAATTGAGAGTGTGTACCGTTCGGGTAATTACGACATGCGCTGCGCCTTTGGGGTCTCGCAAGAAGGCTCTTGGCGCATGAATGTGAAGGACCTGTTCCGACGTACCTTCCCCGACATCGCTCATGACTACGACAAGTGGGTGAGTGAGCAGCGTTCGACGCGGTAACGATTCCCGAAACAAAAGAGCAGCCCGTGCGGGGCCGCTCCTCTTTTTTATTCAGCAACCTCTTTCATGCGCCATGGTTCTGCTGCTGAAACCGATTCGAAGGGTCCGCAAGGTATAGCTTTCATTTGTTCGTTCAGTGGGTCTTCTGGTTTTGCATATTCGTAGCAGACATTGTCGTCTATACGTAGGCGTTTATCGGTAAGCCATGTGATTTTAGCCCATTCGTCCCCATCGTGAGTTTCCGAGTATAGACCGTGTGGCCCTTCTGCACCAAAATGCTGACCATCCTGTGTATTGTATAGGTAGAGGAATCTTCCTTCACCTGCGGCACCTGTGTAGGCTATCCAATTCCCGTCAGGTGAAAGGTAAGAATCGTGATAATATTCTCCATCAACATCTAAGATAGATAGTTCTCCTTGTGTATTAACGAAAAACACACCCGTCGCCCAATCGTTTAGTTTATGTTCAATAATGTATGGTTTGCCCGCGAATCCAATCGCATCCAGGAGGCCTTGGTTCAAAGTCTCTTTATCTTGCTGTGCTGACGGTGAATGTTGGAGGTATGTCTCTAGAGTGCTTGTGTATTCTTCCATGAGATCTTCCCACCCAGGGGCTGCAAATTCTGTATCGTATTTTTCCCAGAGAGTCTCGCGTAGTTGCTGGTCTACCGGTTTTAGATTAGTGAGTTCACCATAATATAGGGCAACCTCTCGTGTTTCTGGATATACCGCAATAATAACTTGGCCAGGTTCTGATAGTCCTTCGTACACTCCTTGAATACCCGCCACACCAATGAGGAATCTACTTTGACTACCTGTTACAAAACAATGTGTTTGCTTATACGGCAATCCCCAAAGAGCGTATGCGTACTCTGCCTCACTATCCCAGAAGTCAGACAGAAGACTATCCTTGTAGAGGTATTCGTATTTAAAAGTATCACAAGACGGTGACTCAATAAGGGCAGATTTGAAGGCTTCTGTAATAGAAACTTCCCCAAGATCCGACCCAATAGATTCAGGCTCCTTTGTCTCTACCCAGGAACCTTTAAGTAGAGTGCTTCCGATCTGAATAACTGGGGGATAATCTGCACTATGACCATTTGAGATAGGAGGAATTGAAGCGGGTCGATATGTGTTCGCAGGAGGAACGGCCACTGGGACTGCGGGCGTTTTAATGAGTGTTTGCGGGGCAGGTTGCGTGACCACTATTGGAGAGTCATTGGATATGATGCACGCCCACAATATGAATACGGGTAATAAGAGTCCCATACAAAAAGCGCTCATGATGAGTAACGGAAGTAGGGATGGTCGTGTGTGTACTGTGGGCGCAACACTTTTCTTAAGCGTTGTTTTTCGTGTAGCTGTACGAGGTTTCATATTATTGCGAGTATAACACGGTGCAAAACAAAATATCACCTTGCGGGGTGATATCTTGAAGCGTTATGCCGTTTTTGGTTTCTTGAGCGCGTCCTTAAGTGCCTTTCCTGCTTTGAACTTAGGTACGCGTACCGCGGGTACATCGATGATCTCTTTTGGTTTGCGCGGGTTCACTCCTTTACGTGCACTGCGCACACGTGCAGAGAAAGTTCCAAATCCTGCGATCGTTACTTCGCCATCGCGACAAAGTTCTTGTGTGATCGTGTGTTGAAGTTGTTCAATGAAGTCTTCCGCAACTTTGCGAGGGATCTCCATGCGTTCAGATAGTTCGTATGCGAGTGCAGCTTTATTCATAGATATTGATTTCAGGTGTGATCTTAGCCAAGCTTTTGATTTTTGGCAAGGGGTGCCCTAATTAGCGCGCGTATTCGGTTACGCGAGTTTCACGAATAATGGTCACGCGTACTTCACCCGGATAGGTGAGGTCATTCTCAATTTTCTTTGCAAGTTGATTCGCCATCTTCACTGCATCGTAGTCATTTATTTCTTGCGGGCGTACAAATACGCGCACTTCACGACCAGCTTGAATCGCATAGGCCTTTTCTACACCAGGGAATGCCATTGCGGTGTCTTCGAGTGCTTGTAGGCGTTGTACATATTCTTCGGCGCTATTGCGGCGAGCTCCTGGCCGCGCCCCAGAAATGGCGTCGGCAGCTTTCACGATCACGCCCTCAAGAGTGCGCGGCTTATCTTCGTGGTGGGCAATTGACTGGTAGCACAGGTCTTCCGGCCACCCGAACTTCTTCATAATGTTGTAGCCGATTTCTGGGTGTGCTCCTTGCATGTCGTGGTCCACAGCCTTTCCAATGTCATGGAATAATCCACCTTTTTTACACGCGAATACGACCGCTCCAAGTTCGTCGGCGATCATGCCGGAAATGCGCGCAACTTCAATAGAGTGCTGTAGCACGTTTTGACCGTAGCTGGTACGGAACTTTAAGCGACCAAGGATTGAAACAAGTTTTGGATCGATTGAAGACACAGGAATGCCAAGTTCATAAAGTGCATCTTCACCCGCCTTTTTGATTTCTTTTGCAAGTTCCTTTTTCGCAAGCTCAATACATTCTTCAATGCGCGCTGGTTGAATACGCCCATCTTTTACGAGCATTTCAATAGCGCGTTTCGCAATCTGGCGGCGAATAGGGGAGAAACCGCTTACGGTTACGGTGTTTGGGGTATCGTCCACTATGATTTCGCAACCGGTCATGTGTTCGAGGACTTTAATATTGCGCCCTTCACGTCCAATAATGCGCCCCTTCATGTCGTCGGTTGGAAGCTCCACGAATGTCGTTGAAATATCCACCACTTGACTTGAGGCAAAGCGTTGAATCACAAGTGAGAGCACTTTGCGCGCTTTTGATTCCAATTCCTCTTCGCTCGCTTCGTCCATTTTATGTAGGCGGCTCATAAGAGCGTCTTGGCTTTCTTTTTCTACGCGAGTCATGAGTACTTCCAAAGCGGCTTCTCGACTGAGTCCTGCGATGCGTTCGATTTTCGCTTCGACTTCCACCATTTTGTCCTCGATGCGCTTTTTGATCTCTTCGGTTTTTGCGCGCGCTCCGTCTAGCTCCGCACGTTGCTTGTCGATATCCAAAAAGCGCTCATCGAGCCGGTTTTCACGCTCTTCAAGTCTTTTTTGTGAGTCCTTGAGTGATTGCTTTTCGCTCTGGAGGTCTTTTTCGGCCTGAACCATGAGTGCAAGGGCCGTTTCCTTTGCTTCAATAAGAATGGTCTGTTGTTTGTCCTGAGCATCTTTTAGGATCGCTTGTTCTCTTTCGTGGGCGTCTTTCAATACGGATTCTGCACGAGCGTCTGCGGACTGAGCCTTACGCTGCATTTCGGTTTTGCGGGCAAAATAGCCGGCGGCCGCACCTGCGGGCACAAGAATTATAAGGAGCCAAATCATAGTAGTGAGGGCCGTGGGGTGGAATTGTAAAAAGTTCAAGATTCAGTGCATTTCAAAACACCCAGCACAGCGTTAATAGTTACGCACACAGCATACCTGTACTGGCCCTTTAAGGTCAATGAAAGAGCTGTGTTTCCCAGGTCCCTTCTAGTGCCTCAAGTGTTTTAGCATTTTCAATAGAATGAGCTCCAATGCGGGTTCGGCGAAGTTCGGTTACATATCCTGTGGTGCCAAGCTTCTGTGCAATATCCTTTGCAAGAGAGCGAATATAGGTTCCCGAGCCACAATCAACCGTAATTTTGGCATATATAAGGCCGTTTTCTTCTCGTAAATCAGTTAAAATGAGCCGGGTAATAGTAACGGTGCGAGCTTGCATGGTGATCTCTTTTCCTGCGCGCGCTAAATCGTAGGCACGTTCACCGTTCACTTTAATAGCCGAATAAATGGGTGGAACTTGTTGGATTTCGCCCATAAAGGTTTTAAGAACGGCGTCTACTGCTTCTTTGTTCACGGTTGATACCTGAAATGATGGGTCTTGCTCTACGGGTTTTTCTGGATCAAGCGTTTCGGTGGTAGCGCCAAAGCAAAAAGTCGCTTCATAGGTCTTGTCGAGTTTTACGTAACTGGCGATTTCCTTTGTGGCGTCGCGCCCCACGGCGATAATCAAAAGACCAGTCGCGAATGGGTCCAAGGTTCCCGCATGCCCAATTTTTTTAATGCCTGTCATTTTGCGTAGACGAGCAATAACGCCAAAAGAGGTAATTCCGGGGGGTTTGTCGACAAGAAGGAATCCAGATGACATATGTGGGTAGAGTATCAGGCATCTGTATGTAGGCCAATATGAGGTCTTAGATAGTTTATTAGTTAAGAGGCTTTTTGTTGACAAAAAGCCTTTTTTATGGTAGATCTGCACGGGTGAATGAGATGCACTTCGCATCAAAGGAGGCTCACGATGCCGTTGATTGCAGTAGCGTATTTGTTCGGCAAGGACACGGACAGTGCGATCATCGCGGCTGTCCTGGTGATGGTGCTCACCTTGCTCGTGGTGGTGATCGCCATGTCCGCCAAGGGCATGTTTAGCGACCCCAACTACACGTACTCGCCCGATGAGGACGAGGGTGATGATGACGATCCCAACATGGACCTGATCGACCGGTCCAAGTGGTAGACGATCCCCTGGCCCGTATGGCGCCCGCGCAGGAACCAACTGGTTCCTGCTTCTTTTGTTTTCGGGCCTTCATTGACCTTTTCTCTAACTTTCGCTACACTCGCCCCATGAATATTACCGATTTAGCCCGCCGTCTACGCGCAAACGCTGACGAACTCCGTGCCAAGCTCCCAGAGCTTGGTTTTGACATTGGTCAAAAAGCTCTCAAAATTCAAGATCGCGACGTAGGTGCAATCACCAATGCGTGGAATGAATTCAAAAAGCGCCAATATCTCCAAAAGAAAATGGAGGACCAAAAGGCGCGCGCAGATCGTAAGCAGGCGGTAGTATCGGGAACGGCCGAAGAAATCGAAATTCCAAATATTATTTCGGTACGTCAATTTTCTGAGTTGCTTAACTTGCCAATCGCAAAGGTTATGCAAGAACTGATGCGTTCTGGAATTCTTGCGTCATTAAACGAAAGTTTGGACTATGACACTGCGTCAATCATTGCGGAAGATTTAGGGTACATTGCAAAGCGTAAGGATGCTACAGGAGAAGTAGAAACAAGTGCAAAGGAAGAGCGGTTAGCCGAAGTGCTTGGAGGTCAAGAAAAACACATGCTTGTAGCGCGTCCGCCGGTTGTTGTGATTATGGGTCACGTTGACCACGGTAAAACACTGTTGCTCGACACCATTCGTAATACGAATGTTATGGGAGGCGAAGCGGGAGGAATCACCCAGCATATCGGTGCGTACCAAGTTGACCGTAATGGTCGCAAGATCACTTTTATTGATACTCCTGGTCACGAAGCGTTTACGGTGATGCGTTCTCGTGGAGCAAAGGTGGCTGACGTTGCTATTTTGGTTATCGCAGCTGATGACGGAGTAAAGCCTCAAACACGCGAAGCGATCGACATCATTAAAGCATCTGGAATGCCATATGTTGTCGCAATCAACAAGATCGACAAAGAAGGTGCGAATATTGAACGTGTAAAGGGAGAATTGACCGAGTTCAATATGATCCCAGAAGATTACGGTGGTAAAACAATTTGTGTGCCCGTGTCCGCAAAGGCGGCAACAAATATCGATAAATTGCTCGATACCGTTTTGCTCGTAGCTGACATCGACACAGATAAAATTATGGCAGACCCAGGTCGCTTGGCAATCGGGACGATTATCGAATCACGCGTGGATAAAGGACAAGGACCAGTTGCAACCGTACTTGTGCAAGCAGGAACACTTCGCGCAGGAGATATTCTTGGTGTGAACGGTATTAACTTCGGAAAGGTGCGCGCCATGAAGACATGGGACGGAAAGGAAGTAAAAGAAGCTCCTCCTTCAATGCCGGTGCGTGTACTTGGATTTAAAGATGCGCCGTCTGTAGGGGATGTTATGGAAGTGGCAGCTAAGGAGGCTCTCCTTGAAAAGCTCAAAGCACATGCGTCAAAGCAATCAGGTGCAGGAGACATTACTGTTACAAAGTCTAAGTCTGTTGAAAATGTAGACGACTCAGAGCGCGTTTCTTTGCCGCTTATCATTAAATCGGACGTATTGGGGTCACTCGAAGCCATTTTGGGGATGTTAGAGAAGATTGATAACCCATATGTACAGGTGAAGGTAGTGAGCCGAGGTCTTGGAAATGTAACGGACTCAGAAGTTATGCAAGCTGAAGCAACGGGTGCATTACTTTTAGCCTTTAACGTAAAGCCAACAAAAACCGCTGAAATTTTGGCGCGTGACAAGAAAGTTGAGATTGGTCGCTACACCGTGATTTATAAATTGTTCGAAGATGTTGTTGAAAAATTGCGACTCCTCATTCCTGCGGAAACGGTATACACCGAACTTGGAAGTGCGAAGATCTTGGCGGTATTCAAGAAGCTCGAAAAGGGAATGGTGGTTGGTGCACAAATTACAAAGGGGAAAGCTCAAATTGGAGCAACTGCACGCGTGCTTCGTGGAGGTCAGGTGATTGGAGAAGGGTCGATCAAGGGGCTACAGTCTGGGCGTCAGTCAGTAAAATTCGTAGAACAAGGAACGGAATGTGGAATCGAATTCTCCGGAAAGACAAAGATTGAAGTGGATGACGTACTCGATATCTATAGCGAAGAAGAGCATGCGCGTACGCTCGATGTAAAAGGAGCAAAGAATTCATAAATAGAAATACCTCGCCTTAGAGCGGGGTGTTTTTGTATAAACACAAATGGCGTGAGTCAGATGACCCACGCCACGACGCGGAACTCACGAGGTCAGGATCTGCTCCAGGCGCAGCGTTTTCGTGAAGCGCCGGTGCGCGTATTCGACGTGCACGTCCTGGCCTTCCGACAGGCGCTCGTAAGCACCCTTGGAAATCGACAGGTCATCACGTTCCTTGCCCACGCGCACGGTTACGTACCAGTGGTTGGGCACCGACACGGAAACGGGCATCGCCATCTTGAAGATGGGATTGTAGCGAAGGACCGACTTCGTGTGGGCCGCAACGAATCGCCTACCTTCCACGCGCCCGCTGCTGCGGCTCGTGGGTAGAAGGACCTCGTCACAGAGCGAGAAGATCAGTCCAGCGACCAGCACCACGAGGACGCAGATCGAGGCGATCAGCATGACGTCGAGCATGGTCCCAATGGGCCAGTCCCACAGGCCACGGTAGATCATGTCCGCAAGATGGCTCAGTGTGTTCACATGGACTCCAGGGGGTTGAAGGGGAATTGGGGGACCCGGCAATATAGCATAAAATGGGCCAAAAGTCAATACGAAGTCGTCATAAACACCCTTATTCTATTGACAAAAAGGCATTTTTATGGTATCTTCGCGAGTCCTTCTTTTTTGCAATTGCAATGGGAATGGCCTGAAGCGAAATTCCTTTCTGAGCAATGTATTTGCTCCCAAGAATGAATAACTATTCATCCTCTTGGTCAAATGAAATGATTCGCAAACAAAGAGCAGTCACAACATTTTCGCGGCCCTTGGGTCGTAGCGAGTACTTCAAATGACCATGACCGTAACGATTGAGCGATGGGGGAATCCAAACTTCGAGCGTAAGGTCGCCGTTTACAAAAATGGTGCCGGGCGTAAGGAGGTGGACCCGCAGCAGGAAATCTTTAGAGCGATCGGTGTGAGCTTCTCGCGAGAGTCCTGTGTGCTGGACTTTGCGGAGGGGGCGCGTAGAGCGGGAGCTACCGTTGTCATGCTGCGGCGCAATACCTGGGGTAGGAAGGGTCGCGATCACAGCTACGTAGTTGGCTACAAGCCCGAGGTGGGACTCGCGTACTTCTTGTACGGGTTTCTTTACACCAAGGGGCTGTGGGAGCAGTTCGTCGCAGCGCTTCACAAGTCAGTACAGCCGACCGAGCGTCTGAACGCACTTTACGCGACGGCGCAGTACTACCTCGACCGCTCCTGGGAATCGAAGCTCTCGATCCAGATCCCCATCAACTAACGGCTCCGCCAAACCAAGAAGACGTCCCGTCGAATCTCGGTTTTGCGGGGCGTTTTCTATTAGTGAAATCTCATCTTGCACCAACCATTCAATCTGATAAACTAAGGGGTGCTCACCTCTGATTTTTAATGATGATTTTATGGAACTAAACAAAGATAATTTTGACCCGACCGTATTGCAGGCATCTGGCGCTGTTTTGATCGATTTTTGGGCTCCTTGGTGCGGTCCTTGTAAGATTATGGGCCCAATTATTGAAGAAATTGCACAGGAAATGGAAGGTGTGACGGTTGCAAAGGTGAACGTGGATGAAAACATGGAACTAGCACAACGTTACAATATCCTCTCTATCCCTACATTCTTAATCTTTAAGAGTGGACAGGTTGTCGAGCAATTCGCAGGAGCGATGAGTAAAGAAGCAATGAAAGCACGTTTGGCTCCTCACATTTAAAAAACACTATGGTACAGAAATTGGTTATTATTGGATCGGGTCCTGCGGGGTATACGGCTGGTATTTATGCAGCACGAGCTGACCTAAAGCCAATTTTATTTGCTGGGCGCGAACCGGGCGGACAGCTTATGCTGACGTCGGACGTTGAAAATTGGCCAGGGGAACCAACAGGCATTATGGGTCCTGAACTCATGGAGAAGTTGAAGGTACAGGCAGAACGCTTTGGAACCGAGGTAGTACAAGAAGCAGTGACGAAAGTAGATTTTTCTGTGCGTCCATTTAAGATTACAACCGACAGTAAGGAACTTGAAGCAGAAGCGATCATTGTGACTACAGGGGCTGTTGCGAAATGGCTCGGTATTCCAGGGGAAAAAGAATTTCAAGGAAAAGGAGTGTCCGCGTGTGCAACATGCGACGGATTCTTTTTTCGCGATAAAAAGGTGATTGTAGTTGGAGGAGGCGATGCCGCTATGGAAGAAGCGATTTTTATTACAAAGTTCGCAAGTGAAGTGACTGTGCTTTTGCGTAAGGACTTGGAAACCATGCGTGCGTCAAAAATCATGAAAGACCGCGCGATTGCTAATCCAAAGATTAAATTCCTTCCATTCACCGAAGCGAAGGAATTAGTGGGAACAGCCAAGGTTGAGGGAGTGAAGGTGGTAAACAACCAATCAGGAGCAGAAGAGGTATTGCCCGCAGATGGATTCTTTGTGGCTATTGGTCACAAGCCAAATACGGATTTATTCGTAGGTCAGCTCGAGTTAGATGAGAAGGGCTACATTGTTCGCGAGGCGAATACCACAAAGACTTCCGTGGAGGGCGTATTTGCAGCGGGAGATGTTATTGACCCATATTACCGTCAGGCCATTACGTCTGCCGGTTCTGGATGTGCGGCCGCACTCGATGCTGAACGCTGGCTCGCAACTCAAGAATAAATATGACAATTAAAGAATCGCAGGAATACATTAAAAAGATTTGCGAAGAGCGTGGATGGGATAAGCACGACAATGTGCATACCTTCATGCTCCTCACTGAAGAAGTAGGGGAACTTGCGAAGGCGATTCGTAAAGAAGAGAAGTTCTATATCGAAGCAGGAAAAGAGCATGGTGGCGTTGCAGATGAATTGGCAGATGTCTTTAGTTACATTTTAGATATCGCAAATCGTTATAATGTTGATTTAGAAAAGGCCCTAGTCGACAAGCAAGATTGCAATAAGGAAAGAGTTTGGACAAATTAAGAAATACCTATGAATCCATTTGAACAAGCAGTAGAAACTATAAAGAAGGCGGCAAAGATTGCTGGGACGTCACAAGACATCGTGACTCAACTTTCAGTGCCAATGCGTGAAGTATCTGTACAAATCCCGCTTCGCCGTGACGACGGATCTTTGGAGCTTTTGCATGGATATCGTGTGCAACATAATAATTGGCGCGGACCATATAAAGGAGGGATTCGTTTCCATGAATCGGTAAATATTGACGAAGTTCGCGCCCTTTCAGCTTGGATGACAATCAAAACCGCCGTTGTAGGCATTCCACTTGGTGGCGGTAAGGGTGGCGTAACATTTAACCCTAAGAATTATTCGCAAAGTGAATTGGAACGCGTAACTCGTGGATGGACCCGTGCCATGGGCGGCGTGATCGGTCCTCAAATCGATGTACCAGCGCCTGACGTGAATACCACGCCGCAACAAATGGCTTGGATTGCAGATGAATTTGGCAATAAAGCTGTAGTTACGGGAAAGCCAATAGACCAAGGTGGAAGTGAGGGGCGCGGAACGGCAACGGCCATGGGAGGTATGTATGTACTCGAAGCACTTTTGGAAAAACGTGGGCTGCAACAGTTGAAAACGGTGGCGATCGAAGGGTTTGGAAATGCGGGAAGCATTTTTGCGCATATTGCACATGCACGCGGATTCAAAGTAGTTGCCGTGTCTGACTCGCGTGGAGCAATTTATAAGGCAGATGGGTTAGATATTCCAGCACTCGAAGTACATAAGAAGGCGACCGGCGCCGTGCAGGGATTCGCAGGAGCGACCGATATTACCGGTGCCGAGTTGTTCGGAGTGGACGCTGAAATCTTTGTACCTGCAGCACTCGACGGTTCTATTACGCTCAAGCGTGCACAAAGTATTAAGGCAAAAGTGATCTTGGAGCTTGCGAATGGCCCGATTATTGCAGAAGCGGACGGTTGGCTTGTGGCACATGACACCATGATCATTCCGGACATTTTAGCGAATGCGGGTGGAGTGACAGTAAGTTATTTTGAATGGGAACAGAACCTCGCAGGGGAACATTGGACTGCGGAAGCGGTAGATGAAAAGCTTAAGGCGACCATGAACGAAGCGGCGCATGCAGTTGCTGAAGAAGCGGATCTAGCAAAGATCGACTTGCGAACGGCGGCTTACGTGATCGCGGTGAAACGATTAGCACAAACACAGAAATAAACAAAAGGGGCCGAAAGGCCTCTTTTGCCTTGTAAAAAATAACTTTTTCCGTTAGGGTGCGTTTTGGAGGTGTACCTTATGTTCCGCCCAAGCCCGTTCACGATTTCCGGTGCCATGACTGAGTGAGGGAAGGATTGTTCTCTAGGGGCCAGGACCTCTATTTTTATTTGTCTTTCTTTTGGGTTTTGGTATGCTAAAAAGATGCATATCGCAATCATTACGGGAGGTGCTTCTGGAGAAAGAGAAGTATCCATAAGATCCGCTCAAAACATCAATGACCTTGTTGGGACTTTTGCTCAAACGACCGTGTTTGTATTTCCCCAAGATAGAGAATCCTTTCTTGATAGGCGACATGAATTTGACTTGGCAATTCCCGTCATTCACGGAATAGGTGGTGAAGACGGGTCGCTACAGGGACTTTTGGAATATATTGGATTACCTTATTTATTCTCAGGTATCGAAGCGCATGCGGTTGGGATTAATAAACGTCGTACTAAGCAAATTGCAAAACAGATCGGCATTCCTGTAGCGCATGAATTTACTCGTGAAAATGCGGTATATCCTATTTTTGCGAAGCCTTTACGTGGGGGATCTACGGTTCATGCGGGGGTTATGCATAACGCGCAGGACTTGAATGATCTGTTACGGATTGAATCAGATTTGATTTTAGAGGAGCAGGTAGTTGGGCGTGAATTTACTGTTGCGGTTGTTGATCGAGGCGGGGAATGTATTGCGCTTCCGGTAATTGAAATTATTGCACAGGGTGGAGTGTTTGATTTTGAGAGTAAATATAATCCAGAAAAGCTTGCGCAAGAAATTTGTCCGGCGAATATTTCAGAAGAAGTGTCGAAGCAATTGCAAAGTTACGCGCTAGCGATCCATAAAGAGTTGGGAGCTCGACACATGTCTCGGTCCGATTTCTTAATAGACAACGCTGGACGAATTGTATTTTTAGAAATAAATACCATACCGGGGTTTACGCAGACATCGCTCGTTCCAAAAGCGCTCAAAGAGGCGGGTATTGATTCTGTGGATCTTTTTAAAGAATGGTGCGAACAAGGTGTGAGTTAGGTTGTTTTGCCTTTTCCGCCCTTTTTGATTAAGCTACAGAGGTATGTACAACCATAAGGAAGTAGACGCAAAATGGCAGAAAAAGTGGGAAGAAACGGAAGTGTTTCGGGCGCTCGATCCATCTGAAACCGATAAAGATCCTTTTTATTGTTTAATTGAATTTCCATTTCCGTCAGGGGCAGGTTTGCACGTAGGGCATCCACGTAGCTATACGGCGCTTGATGTTATTGCGCGCAAGCGCCGCGCGGAAGGATTTAATGTGCTTTATCCAATGGGATGGGACGCGTTTGGTCTTCCAACAGAAAACTATGCGATTAAAACAGGTCGTCCGCCAGCGGAAGTCACGGCAGAAAATGTAGCCGTATTTACCCGGCAGCTTAAATCGCTTGGGCTTAGTTTTGATTGGTCTCGCGAAGTGAACACAACCGACCCAGCATATTATAAGTGGACACAGTGGATGTTTTTGGAAATGTTTAAGGCGGGTTTGGCGTATAAGGCAAAAATGGCGATCAATTGGTGTCCAAAAGACAAAATTGGTTTAGCGAATGAGGAAGTTATTAATGGATGCTGCGAACGTTGTGGTAATCCGGTTGAAAAGCGCGACAAAGAACAGTGGATGATTGCTATTACCAAGTATGCAGATCGTTTGCTTGAAGATTTGAATACCGTGGACTATTTGCCACGCATCAAAAAACAACAAGAAGACTGGATTGGGCGAAGCGAGGGGGTGGAGATAGACTTTACGGTTGAAGCGACAGGCGACAAATTGACGGTGTTTACTACGCGTCCTGACACTTTGTTTGGTGTTACGTTTTTAGCGGTATCGCCCGACCATCCTGTACTTGATACTGTGGTGCCGGAAGATCAAAAGGCAACCGTGGAAAAGTTCCGCGAAGAAGCGCGTCGCGTGCAGTTGGCCGATGTGGGAACTGAAGATGGTGCGGAAAAGGAAAAGAACGGCGTATTTACCGGCGCATATGTTTTGAATCCGGCAAATAATGAACGCGTGCCACTTTGGGTTGGGGACTATGTGCTCATGAACTATGGAACGGGTGCGGTGATGGGAGTTCCTGCGCATGACGAACGTGATTTTGTTTTCGCGAAGAAGTACGGGATTGCAATCATAAAGGTTATAAATCCAATACTCTTATCCTCTGATGAAAAAGCTTTTGTTGAGAATACCGAATTTTTAGAAAAACTTGACTCAGGTGAAGCGTGTTGGACGGGAGAGGGTCGATTATCTCATTCAGCTACGTTTGATAATCAATCTTCAGAAGAATCACGTAAAAATATTACTGCTTGGCTCGAAGAAAAGGGTGCTGGTCGCCCACGTGTAACATACCGTTTGCGCGACTGGGTCTTTTCACGTCAGCGTTACTGGGGTGAGCCAATTCCGCTCGTGCATTGTAAGGGTGGGTGTAATCCAGAACATCAGGGTTGGGTCCCACTTCCTGAATCTGAATTGCCGCTTACGCTTCCTGTAATTGAAAAATATGAACCGACAGACAATGGTGAGTCACCGTTGGCATCAGTGCCTACTTGGGTGAACACAAAATGTCCTCAATGTGGAGGTGCTGCAACTCGCGAAACCGACACCATGCCAAACTGGGCGGGATCTAGCTGGTATTTCTTGCGTTATATTGATCCGAAAAATAATGAACAATTTGCTTCGAAGGAAAAACTCGATTATTGGATGCCAGTTAATTGGTATAACGGAGGAATGGAACACACTACGCTTCACTTATTGTATTCGCGTTTTTGGAATAAATTCCTATTTGATCGCGGGTACGTAGGTGTTTCAGAACCATATGCACGCCGCACCAGTCATGGGCTTATTATGGCCGAAGACGGCACAAAGATGTCGAAATCAAAGGGAAATGTTGTGAATCCAGACGACATTGTGCAAGAACATGGAGCAGATACTGTGCGCGTATACGAATTATTCATGGGTCCATTTTCAGAACCGGTGCCATGGAGCGCGTCGGGTGTGATTGGAGTACGTCGATTCCTTGACCGCGTCATGAAATTGTCTGAATTTGTAAAAGAAGATGAGCCCGTGGAAGTAACCAAGTCAGTTCATAAGACAGTGCATTCGGTGATTGATGCGGCTGAAGCAATGAAATTCAATACAGCCGTAGCGTCACTCATGTCTTGCGTGAACGATATTGGAAGCGCAAAAGCGATTACGAAAGAAACGCTCACTAAATTCTTAAGCATATTAGGATGGTTTGCGCCGCACGTGGCCAATGAAGTATATGCACGCATTGGGGGTGAGGTACTTATAGAAACATTGCCGCTTCCTCAAGTTGATGCGAGTCTTTTGGCCGACGATACGATGACCATTAGCGTACAGGTAAATGGAAAAATGCGCGCAGCAATTGAAGTGGCGTCAGATGCAAGTGAAGAAGAGATTGTTGCAGCGGCACGTGCTCATGAAAACGTGGCGAAGTATATAGAAGGTGAACCAAAGAAAGTGATTTACATTAAAGGAAAGATCGTGAGCATTGTTGTGTAGCGTATGAAAGTTGCGGTGATTGGACTTGGGTATGTTGGCCTTGTGCAGGCGGCTTGTTTTGCGAAACTGGGTCACATAGTGCTTGGTATTGATTTGGACGTTCAAAAAATCGCGTCGCTCCAGTCTGGGATGTTGCCGTTTTTTGAACCAGGACTCGAAGACGTGTTGCGTGAAAGTGTTCAAAGGCTTTCGTGTACAAATTCAATTGCGGCGCTCGAGGTATTTAAACCCGAAGTGATTTTGATTTGTGTGCCAACGCCTGCGCGGGCTGACGGAAGTTGCGAGACGCAATTTGTAGCGCGCGCAATTGCGGAGCTCGCGGTGTATGTGTTGGAAAAAACGGTAGTGGTCATTAAAAGCACGGTTCCTCCAGGGATTCGAAAAGATCTGCAATATGTAGAAACTTCTGGATTGATCGAGCTTGCGTCAGTGCCGGAATTTTTACGCGAAGGAAAGGCAGTGAAAGATTTCTTTCAGCCAGATCGTCTTGTGTTTGGGGTGCAAAGCGTATGGGCGGAACAGGTATTGCGCGCGCTTCATAAAGGAATCGAAGCACCGATTTGCGTGATGTCGGTCGAGTCGGCACAACTTTCAAAATATGCGTCCAATGCAATGCTCGCGACGCGTCTTTCTTTCATGAATGAAATTGCAAATATCGCTGACGTGGTTGGGGCGGATATTGAAGATATAGAACGCGTAGTTGGGTCCGACAAGCGCATTGGAAAAATGTTCTTACGATCAGGCGCGGGGTTTGGCGGGTCTTGTTTTCCAAAAGATGTGTTAGCGCTTTCGCGGGCGGCGCGGCTGCATGGGTACGAAACGCGCATCATTGAACCTATTATTGAAATTAATGCGGACCAGCCGCGCCGCTTTGTAAATAAAGTACGCGAAAGATTAGGAGATTTTTCACAAAAGACAATTGCTGTGTGGGGGCTTGCATTCAACGGGAATACAGACGATGTTCGCGAATCGCCCGCGATTAAAGTCATCGAACTATTGCTCGCACAGGGTGCGGCGGTTCAGGTGTATGATCCTCGCGCAATGAAGCAGGCATATGCATTTTTGCAAGACCGAGTAACGTACGCGACGTCCATGCAAGAAGCATTATATGGCGCAGAAACACTACTTATTTTGACAGAATGGCCTGAATTTATGAAGGCAGATTGGAATGATATTGCACATGCGCTCGCGAGCCCTTATTTATTTGATGGAAAAAATTTCCTTTCTCGCGCGCAGATACAACAAGCTGGATTAATTTATTGTGGAATTGGAATATGCAGCGACGTCTCACGCCCTCTTGGCAATTAACGCTTCCGCTTGCGGCGAGTTTGCTTGGATTTATAAGTGCACATATTACGCAAAATGATTTTGTATTAGTGTTCGTGGCACTCGGATTTTTATTTGGAATAGGGTCTTACTTTAAAAAATCTGAGCTCGCACCTCTTTTGTGTACCTGTGCTGCGGCGCTCCTTTTGTTTTGGCTGTCCGTGTGGCGCGTTTCGGTGGCAGTACCGGCATACGATTCGGTGGCGTATTTGCCGCAAGAAGAAATTGCGCTAGAGGGTCGTGTGGTTGATTATCAAACAAAGGAAGAAGTCACGCAGTTGGTACTCCGCGATATTGTATACGGAAAAGAGTCTCGTACAGACGGGGTGCTCCTTACGATTCAAGGACCAATGGCAAATTGGCAGGTGGGGGATCATTTGCGCGTAGCATGCGATGCCTCGGTTCCAGAAGTAGTTGAGTACCGTGATTATTTAGCTTCGCGTAATATTTATCTTACGTGCATGACGAGCCAAGAGCCATTGCATTTAGGAAGATCTATTACGCCGGGTGCACTTGCGTGGAAGATGCGCGAAAGTTTTATAACTCGTGTAAATGCACGTTTTGCAGAACCATATGCCACGTTGCTGACGGGACTCTATATCGGCGACGTTTCATTTTCAAAACAGTATCAAGCTATTTTCAAAGCGACGGGCGTGACTCATATTGTGGCCGCTTCGGGCTATAATGTGTCGGTTACAGGACTTCTTCTTTTTGCCGCCCTCGCGGCCTTAGGTGTGAAAAGACAAGACGCTTTTTGGTGGCTTGTGATTGGAATTATTGCATTCGTAATTGTAGCTGGCGCATCGGCTCCCGTGGTGCGCGCCGGCATTATGGGGATCGTGGTCTTATTTGGAAAATCTATGGGGCGCAAGGCGAGTATTCGTAATGTATTATTACTTACGGTTATTGCAATGTTATTCGTGCAACCGCTGTGGCTTTTTAGTGATATTGGATTCCAGCTTTCGGTGATGTCGACTTTAGGCCTTGTATATTTGTCTGATTTCTTCTCAAAATTGTTTAGATTCGTGCCCGAAACATTGGGATTACGCGAAGCTATGAGTACAACTTGTGCAGCCACGCTCGCAACGCTTCCGATTCTCATTTTAACGTTTGAACAAGTTTCTGTGATTGCGCCCGTCGCCAATCTGCTCGTACTTCCAGCACTTCCGTATGTATTGGTAACGGGCGCCTTGGCGCTTTTGGCGCCCGCGAGCCCTTTTCTTGTTGCGCTTCCATGGCTTGGGCTTGAGTGGATGTTGCGTATTACCGAATCGCTCGCAAGTCTTTCATTTGCGCTGGTTCCAATTCCACATGGTATCGTATCTATAACACTCTGCGTTTTTATCGCTACTTTATGTCTATTGCTCGCCATGTCTCAAAACGGAGCTTTGCCATTCTTGTCACGACCATCCTCGCATTCTTAGTGGTTGTCTTGGACCCTCTTCGTGGAACGGCCGCTCAAGCGGTGGACGTATGGTTTTTTGATATTGGTCAAGGAGACGCGGCCCTGATTCAATCCGGGTCAACACAGATTATTATTGACGGCGGTCCCACGGGAAAGCTGGTCGAAAAAGTCGGTCGGGTGATGCCTTTTTGGGATTCCACCATTGAATACACATTTGTTTCACATCCACATACGGATCATTTTATTGGACTTCTTTCGCTGGGAAAACATTATGATATGGAACAGGTATTTGTGGCGCCACAATTGTACACAAGCCAAAGTTGGCAGGTATTTATTGATTCGCA
>CAYPYH010000005.1:9974-23702 GCA_964415145.1 uncultured Gammaproteobacteria bacterium | reverse complement strand
AGGATAAATAGTGTGTACATTGTTCTTTGTGGGAGTATGAGTGCGATGCCAGACATGGAAGAAATCGCCTTACGGCTAAGAAATGGGGGACACGAAGTACTGCTACCAAAATTTACTGTGGGCGAATCACCCGAAGGACATGAAGCGTCGGCCACCCATAAGATTGAGGGAGACCTGATTCGAGGATATTTTGAAAAAATGAAGACCTGTGATGCAGTTCTTATTGTAAACGTTGAACGTAAGGGGGTTGAAGGGTATATAGGAGGGAATTCGCTACTTGAAATGGGATTTGCTCATGTGCTCCATAAGCCTGTGTATTTATGGGATGATATTCCAAAGATGGCATATGCGGATGAAATAGTGGCAATGCAACCAGTGGTGATCTATAGAGACCTTACAAAAATCCAGCCTTAGGGCTGGATTTTATGTGCTACTTTACGATATTTGGAATAGTTTGATGTTCCAAGTAGGCAAGAATATTCTCGGCAGCAGTACGACTCATTGCCTGACGCGCTTCAATCGTCGCAGAGGCCGTGTGAGGCGTAAGAATGACATTATCTAGTTTACGCAGGTCATAGGTGTCATTGGGGTCACAGTCGATGAGGGGTTCGCATTCATAAACATCTAAGCCCGCGCCAGCAATCTGCTTCTTGGTAAGTGCACGCACGAGCGCTTTTTCATTGATCACGGGCCCGCGGGCGGTATTAACGAGGAATGCAGTCTTTTTCATGAGCTTTAATTCGCGTCCATCGATTAAGTGCCGAGTAGAAGGAAGGAGTGGAACATGTAGAGAAATGAAATCAGACTGCTTAAGAAGCTGATTAAGCGAAACAAGCTTTGCTTTGTACTGCGTTTCAAGTTCCTTATTTGGTTCACGACTGTGGTACAGGATGTGCATACCAAATCCAGCGGACATACGTTTTGCGAGCGCTGAGCCGATGCGCCCAGCACCGATGATCCCGAGTGTTTTGCCGTATACATCGGTTCCAAGAAGAAGTTCTGGCCCCCAGTTCTTATATTTTCCATCGCGTGTAAACTGGTCTGTTTCTACAATACGGTGGGCGAGGGCGAGGATCAGCGCCGCCGTATGCTCCGCAACCGTTTCTGATACTTCAGGCGGCGGCGCATTGGTTACGATGATATTTCGCTTTTTAGCTTCCTTAAGATCAATATTATCGAATCCAACGGCGTAGTTCGCAATCATTTTAAGGGAAGGTCCTGCCGCATTCATTAGTTCAGCATCTATTTTTTCGGTAAGAATAGATAGAATAATATCTACGCCTTTTACATGTTTGAGTAATTCTTTTCGTGGGATTACCTGGTCTTTTTCATACATCTCCACCTTGAGAGATTTATGCTTTTTTAATAAAGCAATTCCTTCCGAAGGGATGCGGCGTGTGATGAATACGGTTGTCATAGTTTTTTGTAGGGTATTTTGTCGAGCTCGGATGGGGCGGGGAACTCTGTTAAAAGTCCTTGCTTGGCGCCATAAGAACCAATGACCGATTCGGCATTAAGCGTTCCAATGCGTAATGCATCGAGGAGTGATGTGCCCTTGAGGAGTGATGCGACCGTGGCTGATCCAAAGGCGTCTCCAGCACCGGTTCGTGAAATGCTTTTAATTTCGCGGGTGCCCACGAACCAGCTTTCGGTTTTGGAGGCGGCGTGTGTGCCCTTGGTTCCGTCGGTAACAATGATGATTTGGTGATCATGACGTAAGAGCTTACGCGCAAGGCCGATTACTGAAAGATGTTCCGGCTTTCCGCCAGCAAGTTTTATCGCCTCTTCTTTATTGACGATCAAGATATCGGCCGCGGTAAGCATGTGGCGTAGCTTTGTCTTTGGAAGGGCAAGTTCTTTATTACCTGGGTTCCAGGCGAGGAATACGGCCTTTTTTTCGCAGTAGGTGGCCAGTTTTTCTAGGGTCTTATAGTCCCCACCAAGAGAGGTTACGTATAGTGCGCGAGTCTTTAGCTTTGAGGTGGGGATGTCTTTTTCTGTAAATAAACCAGATACGCCGCGGTATACGAGTACGGTACGTTCTCCTCCAGGGGCGGTAAGTAGAATGCTTAATCCTGTATTGTCCTTAGAATCACGCACACAAAGACTTGTATCGATACCCCTGCTTTCTAAATCTTCTAAAATTAAATCACCATCTTCGTCATTTCCTATGCGAACAAGGGCGCCTGTTTTTAATCCAAAATGTGCAAAGGTAGCGGCAGAGTTGGTACCTCCGCCACCCGTTGTAACAAAGAGTTCATCGATGTCTACTTTGCTTCCAAGGGGAACGCACTCGGCAAGTCCTCCCTCCATGCGTGCATTTTTAATAATCTCGAACTCTTTTGAGAGTACGAAAATATCTCGAACTGCCGAACCGATCGAAATAATATCGTGCATGATTATAGTATAGCAGAAAGTGACTAAAGGGTTGACACGACGCATAAAGAATGTTACAAGTAGCCGTCCGCAATGGTTGCGGTGAATGGGTCATTGAACCTATGGAGCTGGTCATGCAAGAGTCTGAAGACAAAGGTCGCAAGCGGTACGGTCAAGCGATGATCGTGTGTCACCAGGGCGACATCGCTGACGTGGAGGTGGACGCAGTCATCGTGCCCATCAACACGATGGGGGTGTACGAGTCGGGAGTTGCGGCCGTGGTGCGCTCCTGCGCGGGGACGATGTTCCAGGACCAGGCCACGGCCGCCATGCCTCTTTTTGACGGCAAGGTGATCGTGGCTGGCAAGACGGCGCAGCACCGCGGAGCCTTCGGGGACGTCGTGTTCGTGGTCGATGGGCTGCATGATCCGGTCGAGCTAGTGGTCGAGCGAGCCCTGAAGGCGGCAAGCGATGCGGGGTACAAGACCGTCAGCTTGCCGGCCATCCGTACGGGTGTCATGCTCGGTGCCGCAGAGCCCGATGCCGAGTCGGCCGTGCGTGGGATCATGCGTGGCGTGAAGTCCTACCTCGACTCGTCGCCGTTCAACGTGATCAAGGAGATCCACTTCGTGGTCTACCGAGACCCGAGTCTCGTCGGCGCATTCCAGGCTCACGAGATGCCCGAGGCCTGAACGACTTGCCCTCGCGAAACGCAAAAGCCCTCACGGGCCAATGGCGTTCGTGAGGGCTTCTTTTTTACATTCTGTGAGCGCTTCCAAATAACTTGATCTTTTCGCTCACGACTTGCTTCATGAGGTCTATAGCACCACCCATTATTTTGCGCGGGTCAATGACTTCGGGATTTTCGGCTAAATATTTTCGTACGCCGGCGTCGAAGGCGATACGAATATCGGTATCAATATTTACTTTACAAATACCCAAGCTTACTGCTTTTGAAATATGTTCGTCGGCGACTCCTTTGGCATCGGCTATCTTGCAACCATAATCCATGCACTGTTGCTTGATGTGTTCTGGAACACCTGACGCACCATGGAGCACGAGAGGAATATGTACACGCTTTTGAACGGCCTCGAGGCGCGCAAAGTCCAATTGAGAACTACCCTCGAACTTGTATGCTCCGTGGCTCGTTCCAATGGCGATCGCAAGGGCGTCGCACCCAGATTTGCGTACAAAGCTATCTGCTTGTTCAGGGTTGGTAAGATGTGCGTCGCGGTCGGCAACGTTTACGAAGTCTTCGATGCCGGCGATTGCACCAAGCTCGGCTTCGATGCTTACGCCGTGCCAGTGGGCGAGGCGCCGTAGCATGCGTGTCTTTGCGAGGTTTTCTTCATAGGGAAGGGAAGACCCGTCAAACATGACGCTTGTATACCAACCAGAACGAATTGCGCGTTTAATCAGTTCAATATCCTTTCCGTGGTCAAGATGGTAGACAACTGGAATATCGTATTTGCGCACCATTGCATGTACAAGAGATCCTAATTCGTCCATGCCCGCATAAGAAATTGCTCCTTCGCTGGTGGATAGGATGACGGGTGAAGAAAGTTCGGAGGCGGCTTCTAAAATGGCATGCGCCGTTTCAAAATTGTTGATATTAAATGCTCCAATGGCATAACCATTCCTTTGAGCATGTTTGAGTGCCTGAGAGAGTGTGATTAACATACTTACATGGGAATTACTTTATAATCTGGATGCTCTTGTATACTCATTTGCAATTGTTGTTTGGTTAGTAACCCTTTTGTTGGTCCAATAAACTGCACAACAGACGCAGCATTCATTGATCCCCAAGCGAGCGCATCTTGCAAGGATTTCTTTTGAAGAAGTGCTGCAAGAACCCCTGAACCAAAGGCATCTCCTGCGCCTGTCGCTTCTACACGTTCCCCGGGGAACATGGGTGCATGGTACTTCATACGACGATCATAGGCGTATGCACCTGCTTTTCCATCTGTGATAATGACATTCCCCGCAATTTTTTTTGAAAGAAGTTCTAAGAGCTCAGGAATTTCTGCTTGAAGCGAATTGCATAAAATACGTGCTTCAAGCGCGTTTACAAATAAAAGATCAGTAGCGAGTAAGACTTCGTAAAGAAGGGTTGAATTTTCTTCGATCTGAATGGCACCAGGATTGAACGCAAGAAAAAAAGGTTTTTTCTTTTTCTCCTTCAGAATTGTACTAAAGACTGTCTCATAAGCACTCCCTAATTCGGATAGATAGAATGCTTTTGCACGAGGCCATTTACGTGGAGTGCGGAATGGTAGATATACATGGGAGACGAGCTGGGTAGACTCTCCTTGATAATTAAGTACCGCAGAAAAGCTACTTGAAGAGCCTGTGATGGCGTATAAATAGGACGATGATACATTATGAGAACGCAAGAAACGGCGCGCATGACGATAGGTCTCGTCGCGGCCCATGGTGCTCATAACAGCTGTGCTGCCGTTTAGCTGGCGTACACCAATGGCTACATTTGGTGCACTTCCTGCAATTTGGTTCGTTACTTCTTTTACGGGGATTTTTTTGCCATGAGCGATACAAAGTTCACAAGTGGGTTTTTTGTAATGACAAAGGACGCTCGCTTGTGGAATTGCGATAAAGGTATCGAGTTTTATGTCGCCGATGCTGATAAGATCAAACATGGCGTTAGTATATCATTTTCGCAAAGCTTGTGCGCGGTACACGTAGAGTGGGAGTACTCCTTCTTGTTTGATTTTCGCTTCCTCGATGATTTCCCTAAGAGGCCAGGCTTGTACGTAGATTAAGGCATCGTTTTTTAATTCCTTTGCCCATTTTGGTTTTAATCGCTCGTAGGACCCGTCCAATAAAAAGGTGATAACAGAATCGTATGAAGAAAGATCTATTTTATAAAGCGACCAAGGATAAATGGTTACATTTCGATAGGTACGAAAAAAGATATATTTACGCAGGGTTGCAGCGAGAAGGGGGAGGAAGGAGATCTCCGCTCCATGACAAATAGCTTGGGGAAATTGGTGTGCAATCGCAAATAAAATGCGACCGTCGCCACATCCGAGGTCGATTATTTTTTTTGGAGGATTCTTTTCGAGCGCCTCAAGTAACTGTTTGAGTTCTTTTTTGCGCGTAGGGAGCCATGGGGCGGCGGAAACACCAGCGATAGCGGCAGATACCACAGAGAGCCAAAAGAGGATCCAAAGAACGGTACTCATAGTCCGCGCTTTTTCTTAATAAATTGTTTTGCAGCTTTAATGATGTGTGGCGCGGTGAGTCCAAAATGCTCTAGGAGCTCTTGAGGTTTCCCTGTTTCACCAAAACGATCCTGCATTCCTATGCGTAGCACGGGAATTGGATTATTTTCGCTAAGGAATTCACAGATAGCACTTCCCATACCACCTGCAATTTGCCCTTCCTCGATGGTGATTGCAACTCCGCAGTCGCGTGCGGCGGCGAGCACGGTCTTTTCGTCGAGTGGCTTGATGCTTGAGACATTGATTACACGAGCCGCAATTCCTAACTTCCTTAATTCCATGCTGGCCGTAAGAGCTTCAAAGACAAGTGGACCACAGGCAAAAAGAGCGATATCGTCTCCTGGCGCAAGTACGTGAGACTTTCCAATTTGGAAGGGCATGCTTTCGCGTGTAAATACAGGACTCTTTTCACGTGCAAGACGAATGTATCCAGGGCCATTGTGGCTTCCAAGCGCAATGGTGGCATTTTTTGCTTCATTTGCGTCACAAGGTGCGAGCACAATCATATTTGGGAGTACGCGCATGAGCGCAATATCCTCTAACATTTGATGGGTTGCGCCGTCGGGCCCTACAGAAACACCTGCATGGGAACCGATGATTTTTACACGCTGATTCTGTAAGCACGCAGTGGTACGAATTTGTTCCCAGTTACGCCCTGGAGAAAAGGCGGCATAGCTCGCAATAAATACGTTTTTTCCCGTGAGCGCCATTCCAGCAGCAATGCCGGCAAGTGCTTGTTCCGAAACTCCAATTTGAACGAAGCGCTTTGGGAATTCCTTTTTGAACCATTCGATACGTGTAGATTCGGTGAGATCCGCGCAAATGGTGTATAGATGTTTATCTTTTTTAGCGGCCTCAATAAGCCCTAATCCAAGGCCGTCACGTGTTGGTTTTGACGCGCGCTTTGTGGTGTCGTGCCATGCGGGGAGCAAGTAATTCGCCATATAATTATTCCATTTCGCTGATTATTTTTCCGCCCAAGGTACGAATGCTGCGAATCGCCGCTTTTTCTTGATCCTCATGCTTCACTTTATTTTCAGGGCCAATGCCTGGAATGGTGCCGTGCCAAAGATAATTACCTTCCATAAAGTCTACGCCTTTCCCTGGCACCGTGTGTGCAATGATCACGGTGGGGCGGTCAGTGATCGCCTTTGCATACGCGCATGCTTCTACGAACTCGCGAATATTGTGACCGTCGACCTCCACTACTTCAAATCCAAAGGAAGCGAATTTGTCATGCAGTGGTTCAAGTGTTGAAACAAGTTCCGTACTTCCGTCAATTTGAATAAAGTTACGATCAATCACCCAAGTAAGATTATCGAGCTTATGATGCGCGGCAAAGAGGGCGGACTCCCATACGATTCCGGCCTCAAGTTCGCCGTCAGATAAAATGCAGTACGTATGCCAGTCGACTTGGTCTTGTTTAGATGCATAGGCAACTCCTACAGACTGCGCGGCGCCGTCTCCAAGTGGTCCTGAGGTATTTTCAAGGGCCGGTAAAAATGCGATTTCGGGGTGTCCTTGTAGAGTCGATCCAAATTGACGAAATGTTTTTAATTTTTCTTTAGGGAAAAAGCCGGCGTGTGCCATCGCAACATAGCGAACGGGCACATTGTGTCCGCAAGAAAGTAAAAGACGGTCTCGGTCCTCCCAGCTTGGTTTTTTAGGCTTATGTTCGAGAATGTGGAAATAAAAAGCAGTAAAAATATCTGCTAAATCCAGTGGGCCGGCACTATGACCGCTACCTGCATGTGCAAGCATGTGGATTAAGTCTTCTCGTATGCTAGTTGCTTGCTTTTCAAGTGCAAGGAGCTTCTTGTCACTAAGTGTTGGGATTGGCCGTGCGTGTACCATATGCGCGCAGTATACCAAACTTTACGCATTAAAATAAAACAATCTTCCGGTGGGAAGATTGTTTTAAGGGCGGATCAATTATTGAACGAAGATCGCACCTGTAGACGCTGGACTGAGTCCGTCGAAGAACGTGTAGGTCCCTGCTTCTTCGAAACGAATGATCTTCGAAGCTCCTGGTTTCATGGTTCCTGTTCCCCATGTGAGATTGTCTGAAGTGGCATTGTGATTCACTGTTCCACTGTTTGTGAAGCGAACTCCTTGTCCTGCCTCGATTGTAACGTCAATTGGAGAGAAGGCACCGTCGGTAATTGTAATGTTTTTAGGTGCTGCCAAGTTCTTGTCATCGTTAATGCTTGCGGTTCCTGCAAGAACAGATGAAACAACGAATTGATTTGCATCTGTGATCGGGGTTCCGATGGTGTAGTTTCCAAAGAATCCATCTGGTACGTCATCAATCATTTTATTCCAGTTGCTTCCGTAAAGAGCGATCGCTACGGCCTCGGTTGATACGTGATGAAGAGTTCCGCCTTCTCCTACCGCATAGGTTTGAGGAGTGCTGGTGATCTTGATCATGCGTGAACCTGGCTTATAGGTAGCGTTTCCTCCAAGTTGGAGCTTTGGAAGGTCAGTGTCTGAAATCACCTTTACGGTGCTGAAGTCGCTATACCAAGTGAAATAGGTTTTGTCATTTGGGAATACGTAGCGGAAACCGTCAGCTCCCATGTAATACACGGCAGGATTGGTTGCTCCGCGTACGAGGTCACCAGACTGAATGTTCACAAGGGCGGTAAGCGCGCTTGCCTGAGGGATCGAAGCGGTGAAATATCCACCAACTGCAATGAACATTGCAATGAAACCGAGTGAAATTCTTTTAATCGTATGTGACATAATATAAAGTTACAATGAATAGTATAGCAATCCTTAAAAAGGTACGCAACTTAGAGGAATGTTAGCCGTTTATAGGCGGTAATTGGGTCAGTCTCTTTTTGCCATACGGCCGAAGAGGTGCATGTGGCGTGCGCACCAGCTTTTTGTAAAAGGGGGATTACAGTGGGAGAAATGCCACCATCGACTTCAATAATATGGTTTGGATACAGGGTTTTTAACGCGCGAATACGTTCGAGGATAGGTTCACCTAGGAATGGTTGCCCCGAAGATCCAGGAACAACACCCATGACAAGAAATCTTGGTACATGATTTGCGAAAGTAGAAAGACGTTCTAAGGGCGTACCAGGACTGATTGCGAGCGCACACTCTCTTTTGTGGTCTTTGGTTTGCAAAATAACATTTGTAATATCGCAATCCGCTTCAATGTGCACGATGGCGCGCTTAAACGATGGATGCACAAGCCACTCTTCAATATGAGTGAGGGGGTTGTTTACCATGAGATGCAGCTCTATATTTGGAGCAAAGGGTTCTGGAATAAGAGAGGGGTGACTAATGCAGGTTTGATCCGTAAAAGTGCCATTCATGACATCGATGTGAACCCACGGAATTAGTTCCATAAGATCAGATTGGATTTTTTGTTCAAAATCCGATGTAGATTTGGCTAATATGGCAGGAATAATGTCCATATCATTCTTGAGATTCAATATCGGCAACTTGCGCGAGGCGACGTTCATGGCGCGCGTCTTTTGAATAAGGGGTTGTAAGGAAGGTATCGACAATGGGAAGCGTTGGGTCCGTGAGCTCAACGCGTCCAGGCATAGAGAGGATATTGGCATTATCGTCATTACGAAGGGTGCGTGCGGCATACATGGAGTACCCAATACCTGCACGAATACCATCAAACTTATTGGCGGCAATCATGATCCCTTCTGCATTTCCGCAAGAAAGGATGCCATAAGAGCCGGGATGTTGGCGCACCGCTTGCGCCACTGCCTTTGCGTATTGTGGATAGTCGTCATTTGGGTCATGAGTATGTGCGCCTAGATCTTCCACTATATAGCCATTCAAATCCAAGTGCTCTTTGATAAGTTCTTTTGTATCAAAGCCTGCATGGTCTGCTCCTAAATAAATCGTTGGTTTCATGGACTTATTTTAGCATGTTTATAAGTCGCTTGCTTGTTGGAGGCTGTGTGTGGCAACATAGAGGGGTCAATCAGTGCGGGAGGGCACCATGGGAAGGCAGCATGTGCGTCGCGATACCCCTCACACCCGGTACGAGGTGCGACCGTGTGGTCGTGACTACGACATCATCCGTTCGGAGAACTCCAAGCTCGTTGACCGCTCTCGTCGCGCGGGCGTGCTCGACTTCGTGATCCACGTTACGGTTTCCTGTCTTCATGAGGTCCTCAAGGAGCTCAAGCTCAAGCTCAAGCAGTGCAAGGAGTGGTTCGAGATGGAGTCCGACCGGAATGGGCGCATTCGGTTCCAGGGCACCAAGAAGGTTCTCGATCTCATCGAAGAGTTCGGTTACCGTGCTGATCTCGTCTGATCACACCCTTTCCTGACGCCTTCTTCGCGTCTACCGCCACCGCCCCCGGGTGGCCCTTTTATTTATAGGGTTTTATGCTAAAGTGAGAGAAATATGAGTGAACCACAAACAACCAAACGTCATAGCGAAGAAGAATTAGCGGTATTGGATTATTGGGAAAAACACCGTTGTTTTGAACGTTCTATTGAAGAGCGTGACCCAGGAAATCCATATGTCTTTTACGATGGACCTCCATTTGCAACGGGTAGCCCTCATTATGGCCACTTGCTTCAAAGTATTACAAAAGATGTAGTACCACGTTTTTGGACCATGAAGGGTAAGCGCGTAAACCGTAAATGGGGGTGGGATTGTCATGGACTTCCTATTGAAGCGATTGTTGAAAAGAAGTACGGGATTGAATCAAAAGAAGACATTGAACGCATGACTGTGGCTCAGTTTAATGCGCACTGTGATGCCGAGATCATGACCTATGCGGAAGACTGGAAGCGTACCATTCGTCGTATTGGGCGTTGGGTAGACATGGAAGATGCGTATATGACTAAAGACCGCGATTTCATGGAGTCTGTCTGGTGGGTATTTAAGACTTTGCATGAAAAAGGATTGATTTATGAGGGACATAAAATCATGCATGTGTCGCCGCCGCTTGAAACGGTGCTTTCAAACTTCGAGGTGAGTCAAAATTACGGAGATATTACCGATCTAACCGCAACGGTTGGGTTTGAGCTTACAGATGGTCCATATAAGGGTGCATTGGTGCTTGCGTGGACCACAACGCCTTGGACATTGCCGGGTAATGCGCTTTTGGCTGTAGGTAATGAGCTGCCATATGTCATTGTTGAAGCTGATGAAAAGAGATATGTATGTGCAAAGAATCGACTGGAGAATGTATTTGAGGGTAAGGATTACACAGTTGTACAGGAAATAAAGGGAGTTGATCTTGTAACGACTGCCTATGAGCCGTTATTCCCGTATTTTAAAGATCATGCGAATGCATTCCGTGTCGTGCATGGGGATTTTGTAAACACCGAAGACGGAACAGGAATCGTGCATATTGCTCCAGGATTTGGAACAGACGACTTAGCACTTGGGCGCGCCGAAGGGGTAGATCCGATCATGCATGTACAAATGAATGGCCATTTTGTGCCTGAGGTAGAACAGCCACTTGTGGCGGAAGGGTATGACGTGCAAGGGTGGGCAGTGAAAAACACGAAAGACCACATGCATGTAGACGTTGAAATCATTAAGTGGTTAGCGCATCATGGAAAGCTCTTCTCAAAAAAGAAAATCACACATAGCTATCCACTTTGTTGGCGTACAGATTGTCCGCTTATTAACTTTGCCACCAGTTCTTGGTTCGTAAAGGTTACGGATGTTAAAGAGAAGATGCTTCAAACGAATCAAGAAGTGAAATGGGTACCAGAACATATTCGTGATGGGCGTTTTGGAAAAGGACTCGAAGGGGCACCGGATTGGTCTATTTCACGTTCGCGCTATTGGGGGACGCCGCTTCCTATTTGGAAGTCGGAAGATGGGGAGGTGCTTGTGGTTGGATCTGTGAGCGAACTCAAGGAATTAACCGGACAAGAACCGACCGACTTGCACAAGCATATTGTGGACGAAATTGTTATTGAAAAGGATGGAAAAACGTTTACTCGTATTCCAGACGTGCTCGATTGTTGGTTTGAGTCAGGATCAATGCCATATGCGCAATTGCATTATCCATTTGAAAACAAAGACGTATTTGAGCATGGGTTTCCTGCGGAATTTATTGCGGAAGCGCAAGATCAAACGCGTGGATGGTTCTATACACTTCATGTGCTTTCAAATGCGCTTTACGGAATGCCTGCATTTAAGAATGTGATTGTGAGTGGGCACATTATGGCCGAAGATGGTCGTAAAATGAGTAAGCGCTTGAAGAATTATCCAGATCCACAGTACATGCTCGATAAATATGGAGCAGATGCGATTCGGTATTACATTATGGCGAGTGCGGTTGTTCGTGGGGAGAATTTAAACTTCAAAGAGGAAGATGTAGATGAAGTGGTTAAAAAATTCATCACTACGCTTCGTAATGTCTTTTCATTCTACGGATTGTACAAAGAACACGACGACATGCGCGCGCCAAAAGGTGAGCATGCATTAGACGCTTGGATTTTGGCGCGCTTGTCGCAAACATTGAGTCAGGAAACATTGGCGATGGAGAGCTATGATATCCAAGAGGCTGCACGTACCTTGCAGCCTTTCGTAACAGATTTGTCTACGTGGTATGTACGTCGTTCTCGTGACCGCATGAAAACACAAGGGGAAGATCAAAAAGAAGCACTCGCAACACTACGCACCGTGCTTGAAATGTTTAGCAAAATGTTAGCACCGTTCATGCCATTTTTGGCAGAAATGCTTTACCAAGAACTTGCAGGTCATTGGAGTGGGGAAGAGGGGCGCACATCGGTTCACTTGGAGCTGTGGCCTGAACTTGCATTGGCTGACGAAGCGATTCTCATCCAGATGGGTGAAGTACGTTCTATTGTGAGTCGTATTCTGGACGCGCGTATTGAGGCAGGAGTGCCAATCAAGCAGGTACTTGGAAGCGTAAAGGTGAGCGTACCGTCGGGCGCAATAAGCGAAGCACTTCAAGCGGTGATTTTGGACGAAGTGAATATGAAGACGATGGAAGTGATGCAAGGTGATCTTGCAGTGGCGGTAGACTTTACGCTTACCCCTGAGCTTATGCGCGAAGGAATGGTGCGCGACCTTACGCGTCATATTAATCAAATGCGTAAAGATGCAGGCAAAACGATTCAAGATCGCATTGACTTGAAAGTTTGGTCTGAATCGCCAGAAGTTAAAATGATGTTCGATGAGCATGCTCAAATGCTCAAAGAAGATGTTCTTGCGGCAACGGTCGTGTTTGAATCGCCGGGCGAAGGAGTGAAGTCGGTGCGTGTGCGCGAACACCAAGTACAGATCGGGTTCTAAAATACGCTATACACAAAGGCGTCCGATACGGGCGCTTTTGTATTTGCATGATTGTGTACGTATGATAGGCTTTTTTGGTCCTGTTCTTGGAGGGACTCATGACACCGATCTTCGAAGAGGCAAAAGAGGCATTGATTGCACAAGAAGGGGAGGGTGTTCGAACTCTCATTGCAGGCATTCCCTTGAGGCGAGGCGCCGTGGAGAATAGTGTGGGGTACGGGTGGACGATTGAGAATGACTGGTATCAAGAACATAGCGCAATTGCATTTCGATTCTGGGGTGAAGTGCTGCGAATCTGCACGCGCCAAGGGATCGGCCGTGATGTCGTGGGTGTCCATACAGGCTACTCGAAGGGGAAGCACAGGTTCTTTCGAGGATATCGGTTCCGTGGATATGATACGTAGTAGATACGTGTGGATCGGTAATATGCCGGTCCTCTTTGTTTATTTAAAATACCATGTATTTAGCTAATATTAGCCAATATGGCTTGATAGGCTATTGACAAAAAGGCAAAATTATGGTATTGTGTCCCTCCGCAAAGATGAGTACCGGTCTTTGAAGGATGAGTGGTTCAACTGTGCCCCCGATAAATGTCGGAGGTACAAAGAATCACCCAGGATCGCCTGGCGATCCTTTCTACCCGGAGTCCCACCATGTTCGAGCCCCGTACCGTCCGCGACGCCCGCACCCTCGTCTCCTCGGTCGAGCGTCAGCTCGTTCAGGTCACCCGGGCGCAGGTGCCCTCGGACGTTCCGCACAACCTCAGCTGGGGCAAGAACGCCCCGCACAAGAGCAAGGCTGCGGCGATCTACGCCGGCAAGAAGGCTCTCGTGCAGGCGCAGGCCT
>CAYPYH010000005.1:0-9964 GCA_964415145.1 uncultured Gammaproteobacteria bacterium | reverse complement strand
GTCCGCTCGGTGCTCGCCACGCTCGAGCAGCAGTTCGTGGTCGTCACCCTCGTCAGCGACATCGTGAATCGGGGTATGTCGGTGGCGATCGGCGTCGAACACGGCGTCGAGCCGCTGTCGGCATGCTCGGTCGTCGTCGCCCCCGTGGTCCAGGCTCAGACCCAGGTCGTCACCGAGCCCGTCGTCGTCCAGCGGCGTCTCTCCCCCAAGGAGAAGCGTCAGCAGGCCCTCGTGGACAAGGTGGCGCGCATCGAGGCCGAGCTCGCCGCCGCGACCGATCCGCAGCAGTGCTCCTTCCTGAAGCTCCGGCTCCAGGAGGCGAAGACCAACGCGGGCATGTTGCAGGGGCGTCACCCCGGCATGCACAAGATCGGAGAGGCCGTCGTCATGACGGCCGACGGCAAGAAGGGGCACGCCTTCCGCGCGTCCCAGCGCGCCGGCGGTGTCGCCGCGAGCAAGTAGCTCGCGCACTCGGAAGACTGATCCGAGGTAACAAAACAGTAAGTCAATCTTGAACTACGTATGAATCGTGGTTCAAGAAAGGACACCAATGCCTGGGGGTGGATCAAACCCAGGCGCGCGATAGGTCGCTATAACCTACTAACTCGTAGCCAGACCGGAGGGAACTCCCAACGGTCTGGCGCTCGATAGCGCCCCCGATTGTCAAAGATCGGAGCCGCTCAGAGCAAGGTCCTCTGTTCCTTGACCTCCAAGTTCTCGTCGCGTCCGGTTGGGCCAAGAAAGCCTAACCATCATGAGGTGACTGTGTTCAAGATCTCGACCTAGCGACGCCGGATATCGCGCCCAAAACCCGGACAGGATATGGGGAAGTACTTCGCCCTCGTATTCGATAGCTTACAGAAGTAGGGAGAGCGAATGCTCGAACAGTAAACGTTGTGCAAGGTCACGTGCCCAAAAGCACCTTGCTATAGAGCTGAAGCAGTCCGCACTCGCTTCTATGCTCTGAAATCCTCAGCGGTGCCACATGCGTGGTAGGGAGATTGATGCAGTGATGTAATCAAGCAGCCTTTTCTCGGCTAACGGGGAAAAGGTGAAGACATACACAGTAGCCGGGGGGATTTCCACCTCGTCAGGGTAGCGCTAAACGGATACATAAGCGGCACATAACAATTTGTAAGTGCCCCAGCCCTATGCCTGCAAAGCATACGGGGGTCGACGCTCAGACCCAAAGGACCAAGTCCATCGAAGCCCTCTGCACTTTCCCTGAACTGCAGTGTGAGGTCCAACAAAGACCAAAGGGTGGGTCATATGCCCATGACGTTACGTGCGAAAGAAATCGCATAGTCAAATACATATGTAACTGTACCGATCCGCGTCCACGGCGCAACCGAGTACTACTAAGCGGAGATCCAACACTAGGATCTCCGCTACTCCCACGAATTGCAAAGAATCCTCTCTTTGCACTTCATGGGAGTTTTTCCAAAAAGGGGGTCAGCATGCTTAAGACGATTCGTCTTGTTCTCCTCTCGGTTGTTGCACCGGCCGCCTGGGTTGTTGACGCGCGCAAGCGCTTCCTCGACGCAACGGCGATCGATGGCAAGCACACTCGTGCGGCGCTCAGCGAGGCTCTGTTTCCCCACTAAGTCGTACGTCGACTTGGTGACTGGAGGCGTACTTCACGCCTCCCCTGACTATACCCATGACTTGTTCGTGGTGATTGAGGGGCACGATAAAAACTACGCAGACGCCAATCTGCGTAGTTTTTGTTACAATGGGTGCATGAAGGACATTAATGCCACCGTAGTGCTCTTACCTAAGAACGATCCTGAGTCTCTTTTGATTTGTCAGATTTGTGAAGCATTAAAAATCCCGATGCTGATTTCGCCACAACCGCACGGCGCAACACTGTATGCGGAAACGAATTTGGCGGAACGAGTATCACAAGTGCATGCATCTGCTACAACACTTGTGATTATTGAGATTCCAGGGCCCACGGAAGAGAGTGAGCTTCAGTTGAAAGGATTTACTGTGAAAGTCATTGATCACCATCGCTATGATGGGTTGGACCGTATGAATACAAAGAGTTCTTTGGAGCAATTCATTACCTGTTTTGATATTAAAGACGCAGATCTGGCGCGCGCAGGATTTGACCCAATCCTTGTGAAGGGAGTGGGTATCATTGATCGTTCTTTTGTGTGGGGACTCACGCCTGATATTTGTGATCCAGTTACGCGCGTGCGTATGATTGATTACTACCTGTCATTGTCAGACCAATTAGATCACGGATCACGTAAGAAAACAGAAGTTATTGCAAAAGAAGCACTTGCACAAGCAAAAATAGAGCATGGTTTTATTATTGTAAAAAATCCGAAGCCGGGCGCGCGTATTCGTGAGGCACTTTCTTTTGAGATAGCGCGCCAATATCCAAATCCAATTGCTACTCTTTTGATCGATGAAGAAGTGATCTATGTGCAGGAGTCTTCGCGAGCGAAGGAGTTATATGAACAATTTGGTGGTTTTATGTATGGAGGGGAAGAGCGTTGTTGGGGAAAGAAGACAGATAATCTATTGGTGCGCCAAGATATTTTAAAAACACTCGGAGTTTCTTTGGAGGTATTGTTATAATAGACACATGGATTTTTTACGTGCACGTGAAAAGGGGAATAAGAAAGACAAAGAAGCATTGTCCATTTTGGATTGGATGCGTGTAGAGGTAGAGCGATCGCCTTATGTTGAGGATGCGCAAAAAGCGTGGGACGATGCAGTGCGCCTTGCGCCGGCATTACAAGAATTACGTACGACGCCGCAAGGCGCACCGGCACATATAGAAGGGACCACGGTTCAGGCTCATGTTTTACGCATGCTTACCGCTCTCATTGCTATTCAAGGAGGCGCTTCTATTGCACAAATTGAAGGCTATGCGGGGGCCGCACACTTGGAGGTAGATATCGCATTATTAGAACGGACGCTGAAGGAGCAATATGCAACATTTGCCTTGTTTTGTTTGCTTCATGATTACGGAAAAACCTCTACTGTACGCATAGCGGCGCTTGCTAAAGAATCACCTCAAACCGCTTCTCTTGCGCTCGCCATGCGAAATAAAAAGGTATTACTTCCCAATGCGCGCAATTTGTATGGAAAGTTGTATGCGGCCACGGCGGCAAAAATGGGAGGAGCACGCACGGAAGAATACATGATTGATTTACACGAAACGTACGGAATTGAGTTCTCTTTTATAGAACATGAGAAATGGTTCGTGAATGATGACAGTGTAAGGTCGTTTTCGGCTCTATTTGAACAGTATCGTATAACACCAAGAGACATCGACCAGTTAAAATTTCTTGTTCGGTACCATGTACTTGCGCAAGACTTGGTACATCATCGCGGAAAAACCACGCTACAATTATTGGAACGAGTGGCGCTTGAGTCGGGGCTAGACGTGCATGACGCGCGTGATATTTGGCTAGGAGCCATTTTCCTTAATGAAGTGTGTGGAAAGATCGGATACGAAGGGCGTCGCATTGTAACGCATGAATCAGTATTGTTTGCCTTTGTGAACGCTGAAGAAGAATCTTTTGCGCAGCGCCGCACCCAGAAAAAAGATTTGCATGGCCAGCAATATCGTTTACGCATTAAACAAGCCCTGCAAGAGGCGGGATTAACTATTGAGGATCTTTTGCGTACTTGTCAGGTTCCGCACGACGCAACCCGAGAGTTGTTTGTGCAGTCGGTATATGGATTGATTACAAAACAAGAAGGGGTTACGGTAGAAGGGGTATTTGGCACAAGAGCACAGGAGCTTTTCGAACAGGTAAAAATAGCTCAATCAGCTTTTGACGAAAGCGTGTAAAATTGAGAAGATGGGCCATATGATCGGATTTCTGAAAGGTCGTGTGATCCATGCTGATACGGCCGGTGCTGTTTTATTGTGTGGGTCAGTAGGGTACACCATTCACCCTGTTGGATGTGTGGTCTTGAAGGATCAAGAGGTTGAATGCTGGATTCATGACGTTGTACGCGAAGATCGTCGTGATCTTTATGCATTTACGGATTTATCCGCAAAGACGCTTTTTGAACAGCTCATTACTATTGATGGTGTGGGCCAGAAATTGGCGCAAAAGATTTTGAATAGCGCAGATGCAGAAACGTTACGCCGTAATATTTTAAATGGAGATATTTCATTTTTAACGAGCTTATCAGGCGTAGGAAAAAAGACGGCACAAAAAATTATCCTAGAAATGAAGGGGGTTTTAGTGGAAGAAGATCAGGTAGGATCTGTGGTTTCAAGCGAAGTAATCGATGGGCTGCGATCTTTAGGGTATTCATTACAAGACATTAAGCCTTATTTGAATGATTTGCCTGAAGATACGGGAACCGCACTTAAGGAAATATTGCGACGCTTTGCGTCGCGTAAAGGCATGTAACATGTTGAATCGTCACGAATGGAATGAAAAAGTTGCCGAGTTCGCTCCACCTTTTGGGGCATTTTTGCAATCATATGAATGGGGTCTATTTCAAGAAGCCCTAGGTCGGCCAGTGCGACGCATTTATGAAAAAACGGGAGCTGGTACTTTTCTGGGATTATATATTGATATTTCGTTAGGTGCTGGGGTTCAATATACGACGAGCCCAAAGGGTCCGCTTGGGGATTTGAATGAAAATGATTTACTGGCTAAGCTGCGGGAGATTCATAATAAGGCTATTTTTATGCGTATTGAGCCTGCCTTGCAGGTTTCATTGACGCGTACAGATGATGTACAGCCGCATTCGACTATACTGGTTGATTTGCAAAGGCCACTCGAAGATATTTATGCAGATATGAAGCCGAAGACTCGGTACAATGTGCGCTTGGGAGAAAGAAAGGGAGTAGAGGTGCGTGACATACATCCTGTAAAGGAATTCGACTCATTTTGGCTCTTGATGCAGCAAACGGCTGTTCGTGATCATATTCGCTTGCATCCAAGTTCGTATTACCGAACGCTATTGAAGGCGATGTCGCAGAAAAATGGTGCACAAGCAAGACTGGTTGGTGCATATTATGACAACCGTTTGCTTGCTGCTAATATGATTATTGATTTTGCAGGCGTACGCACTTATTTGTATGGGGCGACGAGCAATGTACATCGTAATGTTATGGCTCAATATGTACTACACGCAAAGTTACTCGAGCAAGCAAAAATCGAAGGCTTGAATACCTTCGATTTCTGGGGGGTCGTGTCGGAAGAGGAGGAAGAAAAGGGGCACAGTTGGGCGGGCATTTCTCGTTACAAGCGGAGCTTTGGGGGTACATTTGTGGAAATGCCCGGCACATTCGATGTCGTTCTTTCGCCACTCAAATATGAGCTTTATCGTATTATTCGCAAGCTACGTCGTATTATTTAGTGATCACGGAAGAGATATTGAGTTCATCGAGCGTTTCTGGATCAATGGCGCGCAAGAAGATACGTTCATCCCAATCCTGCGGAGTATTACTCAGCAGGATTTGTGCTTGAATGGGGGCGCTATTGCCAGCAATATTTGGAATGCGCCATTTCCATTCTTTTGTAGATTGTACATAAGCGCCGGATCCGACAGATAAGGAAGGGGACTGCGCGAGCGACATACCTTCACCTAATTTGAAGGAGATGAGAATGTCTTCAAGGGGCGCGGGAGGTGGGTCGAATACGACTGTTAGTTTGTGTTGTGTTGAACTATCTGTCGCTTCAAGATTTGCGGAAATAGATGCCTTTTCTCCAATGTACACACTGTAGAGATCGGATTTAAGATCGCCCGCCCCGCGTACGAGATGCAGAATGATGTCTAGACGCTTTGCGTCACCTCCGCTGAGTGATGGCATGATAGGGAAGGAAGGAGTAAGGATCACTTTTTGACCAGGTTCAAGTACTCCTATTTCTTTTGTTCCCCAGAGTACGCCGTCGGCAGTAAGGGTTCCGCTGTCATAATCGAATCCGCTCCATTTGATTGGCATACGGCCTTCTGCACGGAAGTCCATGAGGACGGTTGCGTCTGTAATACGGGCATTCGTTGTATTTTCAATAACGATTGTGGCAGATACGGTAGATCCTGGTGCAACGCTCGCACTTCCACTCGCTCCATTGATTGTGAGGTCGAATCGAATGTCGCCCGCCGCTACATCAACTGTATGTGTTTTTGTGTCCTGGAGAATAGATTCACCATCTTTAGTGAATGCAAGCGTGGTGGTGAATGGGGTGAATCCGCCAGTACCCGACGCAAAGCTTCCGGTAAAAGTGAATTGTGATTCACCACCTGCGGGAAGGGAACTAATCATCCAAGAAGGTGAGAGCTTTTCGCTAAATGGAGGTTCTGTTTTTTCGAGGAAGAATCCTTCGGGTAGTAGTAGTGCGAGAGTTGATTCAGGAAGATCGAAAGTGCTTGTATTGTGTACTTTCACTTTGAACGTTCCTGTTTCACTCGCAGAAAGACTTTCGGGTCCTTCCATTATGATTTCCGCAATACTTTTTTCAATGGTCACCTGCTGTGATTCAACAAGCGTGAACTCAGCATTAAAGTTTGCGGGCTTATAAGTGGAGATGAACTGCACGGGCTGAATGGATGGAACAGGTGCGATGAATCGACCTTTTACGATAATAGTTCCTGTCGCCTCGCCGTCCACGGAACCTAAGTTCCATTGGGTTTGATCAGGGGACGCGAATGCAGGGTCTGAACTTTCCACGACGAAGGTATTTGGTAATTGTGCACGTACGGAGAGATTAGCAAGGGGCGTGCGCTTTGGATTCTTATACGTAAAGATGAGTTCGGTTTGCGCACCACTTTGCACGGTATCAGCAGCTTCCAAAGAGATCGCTAAATCATTTGTGGCTGTTTTTGGTGCTAATTGAATATAGGCAAAGTATCCTGCCCAAGTCAGTACACATGCGCTACCTAGGAATAGAGCGGTACGCGTAAGGAATCGTGAAAGGGTCCAAGTGCGCTTATCAAGTTTTGAAAAATCAACATCCTTGTCTTCGCCATAGATTGCCCGAAGGCCGCTGTCTACTTCTTTATCGTCCATCCGCTGTTTTGCAATAATCTCAATATCGTCTGCTGTTTGCTCCTGTTCTTTTTTAGCGTGATGTGATTTTTGTACTTTCGGCATATTAGCGTTCAAAGAGCACTTGAAGCACGTGGGTCGATTGATTGCCTAGTGGGGCAGCTCCGAGATTGTTCCAGGCTTTTGTCCAAGATGGAGGATAGGCGATTGAGACATTGGTGGTGCGTCCTTCGGCTCCAGATTGTTTTTGAAGTACGAGCGAATATGGACTTATGTCTTTGAATCCAAGCCGTGTGCGGAGGTCTTTCACTAAGTCAGGAGAAAAATCTTCACTAATTGCAGATTTTGGAAGCGAGTACTGGAAGCTTACTGTCTCTGTTTCACCTGGCTTGGTTTGCATCCAGTTTCCAAATACGGTGAATCCATTTTCCTCCCAGATGTCGGTGAGACTTATACCGTCTTGCGTATAGTGTTGCATAGAAACTTCGAGATTCTTATCGAGCGTCAGAGGAACGGTGGACGTTTCGAAGAGCCCGTCGGCAGGCCTTTCATCAAAACCGGTTGCCGAAATGAGGGTGCTTCCGCGTGGCACATAGGCGCGCACATAGTCTACATTGTTCACACCTTGGAATACGGTTGAAGCAATACCACGATGCGTTTTAGTAATGGTCACCGTGTTTACGACTGATCCATCTTCTCCAATTTGTACTTGAAGGTCGATATTTTGATCAATGACCGCGTCACTCTTTCCGCCTCCGATATTGGTATCAATTACTTGAAGTGTGTCGAAAGAGTAGGGGAGTTGTGCGCCATTCCAGCGAAGGTGATTGATTGTTTGTGCAAGTGCTTCGTCTTTCATGTAAAGCTGCACTTCTTGCTGCGCGAGTGATGAGAAGAGGACGTCGGAAAGGGAAAGCATTACGGCGGCATCAGTTCCTTCGAGTTTTTTAACGAGCGCATTGGTTAGGTCTCCAATGAGTGCCTTTGGTTCATCGGCCGTAGATTCGTCACGTTTTTGAAGTTCGAAAAGGACATTTTCTGCATTGAATTCTTTGCCGTCTACGAGTACTGGGCCGGTCGCTTCGAGTATTCGTGGTAGTACGGAAGAATTGATCGCAATGACACCGTCCATAGTAGGGCCACCGGACGCTGCATGGAAATCAAGCATTTTTTCAGCGGAAAGGCGGAAGTCAGGGAACCAATTCGAGTCTTGGAATTCCCAGCGCGAATTGATCAGGCGAAGGGGTTCGGGTGGTGCAAGGAATTCGGAAACTTGTCCTTGGATATCGTATGTTCCACCCGTTGGTACGAGTACTTGCTCTACACGACCTTGGTCGATGCGTATTTCAGCAAAACTTCCCATAAATCCTCCTGTTGGGCGCAGTTCGGCTGTATTTTGGAATACGAGCAAATATGATTTTTGCTCCTCGCCACCTAGAATGGTGTATGTGGCATCTAAATATTCGCGCAAGTGAGAGATGTTGGTCAGAAGCGCGGGCACAGTATCGAGAAGCGTTTTCACTGTTCCTTGTTGATTTTCCGGAATTGCATTGAGGTCAATGTTTTGCACCGCCTCACTTGCTAATGCGATATGAGGCTCTGATTGTTCGAGGTAAGTAGAGAATAGCTGAATTTTTTGAGTGGGCGTAAGTGTGCTGTGTTCGTTGATGTCCGCAATCGCAAGCGAAAAGATGCGCCCTACTTGAGAAAGGGACTCACCAGTTGTTACAAGGGCGTCGGTGGTGCGAAGTGCACGAGAAGACTGTGGAATCACACTTGCAATGAGCCCGATTCCCTTAGTCGCTTCCTGTACAGTCTTTTGGATTTCGCTAAAAGCAAGTGCTGCACTCTCAAAACGATCTGCGGCAAACGTGAAGTCGGAAGCCATGAGGGCGGATCCACCTTCTTTTAATTGATCCGCCGCGATAGCGCCCTCGGCACTAATTTGCGATCCAGCGGCTGGAAGTGAGCTAAATTCTTGCATCGCATGAATTGGAAGCACAAAAAGCAAAGAGATTGCAATGAAAGAAAAGGTCATGCGATATCGGAAATTGGTCATGAATGCGGGAAGTGCAAAATGGTACGAAACTTCAGGGGCAGTTGTGATTTCTTCGAGGGGTTCTGTGGCTTCGAGTACGAGTACGGGTTCTTCTACTATTTCTGGTGCCTGCGCAAAGATCGCATCAATATTTAAAGTAGTATCCGCGATTGCTTCAATGTGCACAGGAAGCGTTTCTGGATATAGGGGTGTAATAGACTTGCGTGAAGGAGTGCGTAGGTCGGGGGTGGTAGGTGTGAGATCTTCACGCATTTGATTCATGAGGTCCATGAAATCAACAAGTACTTCGGGTTCTGCTGGTTCTGGCTCTTCGTCAGACTGCATGAGTTGGTCCATGAGGGCCTGAATAGCGTCTTCTTCCTTCTGTTCAGATGGTACAAGAGGCGCATGTTCGTGCGAAAGGCGAATTACATAAGGGGAGAGCGGAGCATGCTTTCCTGTGTTTACGCGTGGTGCTTGTTCTGTTGTGCTATGTAAACCATTATCACGCAGTCCAAGAGGGAGGGCTGTATCAAAAATCGCAGAGACGAGAGGAGTCTTGGTGGCAAGGACTTTTTGTGATTTTTGTTTTGAGTGTCGCATGCGGGCGTGCGGTGGAATCTAGAGACATTATCTCTTAAGTAGGGCACTTTCGTAAACCTCAACTGTGCGTTGCGCTGCTTTGTTCCAGTCGAAGTTTGCAAGATGTTGTTTGACGGTAAGAGCTGAGGGCTTGATTGACGCTGGAGCGTGGATCGCTTTGCGCATAGTACGCACTAATTCCTCAATGTCGTCGGGGTCAAAATAGGAAGCGTGTTCTCCAAGAACTTCTGGAAGTGAAGAGCTACGAGCGGCAGCGACAGGAATTCCGTAGGCAAGTGCTTCAAGCGGCGGAATGCCGAATCCTTCAATGCGCGAAGGGAAGATGAATAGATGCGCTTTTTGATAGAGGG
>CAYPYH010000004.1:0-25578 GCA_964415145.1 uncultured Gammaproteobacteria bacterium | reverse complement strand
TAATAATTCCCTTTCCTTTTTTTCGATACGATTCAATATACTTTAAAAAGCGATCATAGAAATCGAGCTTGTACACCAAGCGCTCTTCCCCACGCCCCCCATTTGGAAAATAAACATTGAACAGGTAGAAATCTTCGTGCTCGGTAAGAACGACACGCCCCTCTTCGTCGAGCCACTTTTCCTCAAAATTAGACTGCGTGAAAAGTGGCTTCTCTTTTAAAAATGTCGCCGTTCCACTATACCCCTTCTTTTCCGCCTCGCTCCATACACCCAAGTAGCCGTCTGGATGGATAATGTCATCAGTTAGTTGAACAACATGCGCTTTCGTTTCTTGAATACAAAATGCGTCAGGAGATTCCTTGGCGAGCCAATCCAAAAGGCCCTTTTTAACCGCAGCGCGCACTCCGTTCACATTCCAAGAAATAAGCTTCATAGCATTGACGTTTAAGTAATATCATTCTAGCATGCCTGGCAGGAGGCACAATGCGAGTTTCGGCCTGGCCCGAGGAGGCACAGCGTGAGTGGCTCACCCACTTCGTGCAAACGCTCCAACTGGGACTCAATGCACGCGGAGAGACCTATCTGAAAACACGCGATGTAAAAGAAGTGGTAGCACTTCTCATGGAGCGCCAAATCTTCAACTTCGACTGGCCCACACGATACGTCAACGACGTAGAAATCTGTAGACTGCGTTTCATGGAAGGACTTTCAGGCATCGAACTCCATGAGCGCGTGAAGGCGGACGGTAAAGACACGGAACACAAGCGGATTACGGAAATTGATCGCGCTTGGACCGCCACGTTCCAAACAGCGATCCAAGCGCTACGAGCCCAAAGGGACCACCCTCTACGCAGGCCCGTTTACCAGTGCTTGAAGACGGTAAATGTAGGTCTCGCCCTCAAGCTCATACCAGTCCGATCACGCGCGTAAAACCGAAAACCGGCACCCCAATGGGAAGCGCCGGTCTTTTTTATATGCCTCTTCTTACCACTCCAAGCTTCCCCCGGTCTGGTACTCAACCACGCGCGTTTCAAAGAAATTCTTTTCCTTACGCAAGTCGATCGCTTCTGACATCCACGGGAATGGATTTTGGTTATTGTACTGTGATGGCAAACCAATTGAGTTCAGTCGCTTATCTGCGATGTATTCAATGTATGCGCGGAATCCGTCCGCGGTAAGGCCGAAAATTCCTGTTGGGAATACGGTTGAGGCAAATGTGTATTCCAATTCAACCGCATGACGAATTAGTTTCACAATGTGCGCTTGGAAGTCCGGCGTCCACAAGTGTGGATTTTCTTCCTTAATACCGTTGATCAAGTTAATACCGAACTGCAAGTGCGCGGACTCGTCGCGCATGATGTATTGGATTTGTTCCGCAGAACCTGGCAACTTGTTTTGACGCTGGAATCCTAAGATAACTGCGAATGCTGAGTAGAAGAAAATCCCTTCCATTACGAGCGAGAAGATGATCATGTTCTCCAAGAACTTCTGGTCAGCTTCTGGTGTTCCTGTTTTGAAGTTCTTATCAAATACTCCTTCGTTAAAGCTCAAGATGAATGCATCCTTATTGTAGATTGATTCCACCTCGCGATACATGTTGAAGATTTCTCCTTCGTCGAGCGCAAGTGTTTGCACAATGTGCTGATACGCGTGCGTGTGAATCGCTTCTTCATACCCCTGACGCAATAAGAACATGCGGATTTCAGGTGAGGTAATGTGCGGATATGTTGCGATTACAATATTGTTTGCCGCAATAGAGTCTGCCGTGGTGAAGAATCCCAAAACCGTTTTGAACGCATGACGCTCTTCGGGCGTGAGAACATTGTTCGAACGCCACTGTTCCACATCGTTTTGCATGTTGATTTCCGTTGGCAACCAATGATTTGCATTTCCAACATGGTACGCGTCCCATGCAAACTTGTGACGAATTGGGAACAATTGAATCACATCTGCGTCCGCACCATTAATGATGCGACGATTGTTTACATTGGGACGATTCGTGGTCCATTGAATTGGCATAATTACCTCCGATGTGAAAAGTGATTTATTGGCAAGCCTCGCAGTCTGGATTATCGATACGACACAATTGTGGTTCGCTCACCGCCATCGCTCCAGGTCCTGGTGCGATAGGCGCACTCATTGCTGGCGCTGGTTGATATGCAGGGATCTGCCACCCCATAGGAGCAGCTGCTACGACAGCAGGAGCAGGTTGTGGCGCATATGGTGGTACTACTGGCGCTACAGGAGCGGTGGGTACCGGTGCGTACACTGGGGCTGGCGCCTGAGATGCTGTTTGCGGCATCGTCCACGTTACTGGTGTTGGTGCTGGAGCCATTGGAGCTGGAGCAAATGCAGGAGCTGGCCGAGGTGCGAATACCGGCGCTGGCGCCGCAACTGACGCCGGAACTGGCGTAGCCATAGGAGCCGCTTCGATCACCGATTCAAGCGCTACCTCTGGAGCCTTTTCTTCTGTTCCAAGTGTTGCACGGTCTACTTGTGAAGCACCGAGTGTGCGCAAGTAATAGGTGGTCTTGAGTCCTTGGTTCCAAGCGGCAATGTACAATTCTGAGAAATGCTTTCCTGAAGTGCTGCTTGAGAAAATATTCACTGACTGACTTTGGTCGATCCACTTCGCACGACGAGCTGCATGCTTAATGATCCACATGGTATCCATTTCGAATACTTCGCGGAATCGCGCACGAATGTCTTCTGGAATTTCCTTAATGCCCTGAACACTTCCGTCTGCACGCTTCACACGGTTTACCATGTCCTCATTCCAGAGTTGAATTTCGCGAAGTGCTTGTACCAAGTATTCGTTTACAACAGTGAATTCCCCCGTTTGATTCGACTTCACATACATGTTCTTGTAGATCGGCTCCACGGTTGGAATACAACCTGCAATGTTTGAAATTGTCGCAGTAGGCGCAATCGCCATTGTGTTTGAATTGCGCATTCCGAACTTTTTAATATGTTCGCGAACAGGTGACCAATCCATCTTCATGGTTTTTGGTACTTCGATTGCTGAACCACGTTCTTTTTCCAAAAGTGCAACGGTATCAAATGGAAGTAAATCACGATCCCACTTTGAACCCTTGAATGTTGTGTAAGCTCCCTTTTCTTTTGCAATTTCACTTGAAGCAAGAATCGCGTGGTACGAAACGAATTCCATAGATTCGTCTGCCAATTGTGCTGCTTGTTCGGTATCAAATGCGATTCCCAAACGGTACAAGACATCGTGCCAACCCATGATTCCAAGTCCTACTGGGCGATGACGCATGTTTGATGTGCGCGCCTCTTCGATTGGGTAGTAGTTAAGGTCGATTACATTGTCGAGCATGCGCATTGCCACGTGAACCGTTTCTTCGAGCATGCGGTAATCCAATTGACCATTGCGCACGTGACGAGCAAGGTTTACTGAACCAATATTACATACCGCAACTTCTGTTGCTGACGTATTAAGCGTAATTTCAGTACACAAGTTTGAGTTGTGAACGACACCCACGTGGTCTTGTGGTGAACGGATATTTGATGGATCTTTGAACGTAATCCAAGGGTGTCCTGTTGAGAAAAGCATGGTAAGCATTTTGCGCCAAAGGTCATTTGCTGGCACGCGCTTCCACAATTCGATTTCCCCACGGTCGGCTCGCTTTTCGTATTCTGTATAGCGGTCTTCAAAAGCCTTTCCGTACAAGTCGTGCAAATCTGGCACTTCTTCTGGTGAGAACAAGGTCCATTCTCCACCACTGATTACACGCTTCATGAAAAGGTCTGGAATCCAGTTTGCGGTATTGGTGTCATGTGTACGACGACGTTCGTCTCCCGTGTTCTTACGCAATTCAAAGAAGTCTTCAATGTCATAGTGCCACGTTTCCAAGTACACACATGTTGCTCCGCGGCGCTTTCCGCTACGGTTAATTGCAGCGGTTGTCGCGTCAGAAATCTTCAAGAAAGGAATCACTCCTTGGCTACTTACATTGGTACTCTTAATTTGTGCACCCGTTGCACGAATAGAAGTCCAGTCATTTCCAATTCCTCCTGACCACTTTGCGAGCTGAGAGTTGTCAGCATATGACTTGAAAATGCTACGCAAGTCGTCCCCAACGGTCGTAAGGTAGCAAGAACTCATTTGAGGGTGCGTGGTTCCTGAGTGGAACAAAGTTGGGGTTGAAGGAACATAGTGCAATTGTGAAATCAAGTGGTAAAACTCGATTGCGCGTACATTGCGGTCCTTTTCTTCGATCGCAAGACCCATAGCCACACGCATCCAAAAATACTGAGGCAATTCCATGATCTCTTGATTGTAATCGCGCAAGAAATAACGGTCATACAATGTTTTTGCTCCGAGGTAATCAAACAATGCATCGCGTGATGGTTCGATTGCTTCACTCAAAACTTTTGCGTCGAACATGAGCAAGCGTGGGTCAAGACGTCCTTCCTCTACTCCATGGCGCAACTGACGTTCGAATGCTCCGCGGTAATTAACGACGAATGCAGGATCCAAATCATTCATTCCAATAATGTCGCTCGCTAATTCATTTAACAAAATGTGTGCGGCCACTTGAGAATATTCTGGAATCAATTCGATACGAGACGTCAGCACCATGATGAGCGTCTTATTGATTTCGCTCGTAGGCATTCCTTCGTACAAGTTTACTTCCAAGTCGCGATAAATTTCGTCTTTGCGCAAAAAGGATTCATACCCGCGTGCGGCTGACATGAGCACTTCGTCTACACGTTGAATATCAAATAAAGCGCGGTGTCCTTTTCGATTGGTGACTGTTTGAATGGCCATAGTTTAGTTAAAAGTAAGTCAAGTAAAAATAGGGTATCAACTTGTACAGTTGATTAAACGGTCGAGTATCATCTACCCCATACGAGCGCACAATCGCATGGGTGAATGCAGGAGCTAGTATAACACGCACATGAGACGTGCAACACAACATGTTGTGTGTAAACCTGTGGATAAACACAAGATGTTGTGTTGCACAGGATTCGGACACATAGGAAAGTGTCTAAATCTAGCGAAAATATGCAGAAATAAAGAAACACCCTCCTGCAGGGGAAGGTGTCTTTATTCAGTCGCTGGCCGATGAGCCAATTCTTTCATCTCTTGGCGCAAATTATTGGCCACCTCGTGGACATCTTCGAATGACCGCCTCTTTAAGCCCGTATCAACGTCTTTATAGTTTGATTTTCGTATTGGCTCAGAAACAGTACTTTCCCAATCTGTCTCTACAACGCCTTTTGCAGCATCATCGCGAAGCCAAGGAAAGATTTGTCGATCATTTATTTCCTGATTTTCACTACTCTCCACGATGCCGATTCCACGCACAATATGATCGGGGAACGCTACCGAAAGAGCATGAATAGCCGCTTCTATTGTCCCTCCAGTCGCCACATATTCATCTACTGCAATAATGTCACCTTCGGGAATATGATCCCCATAGAGCGCTCGCATTTTTTCAATAGATTCATCCCCTTCTCTCGCACCTCGTAAATCATCGCTGTTATTTCTCCCTATATTGATAAACCTAATCTCCGGGAGTGGTTGATCAGGAAATAATACCTTCATGCGCTCTTTGAGATACCAAGCGACCGGGCGAGCGGAACGATCTAAGAAGAAAAGCGTTCCCGCTTTTACTAATTGCTTTTCACGAATTGCACGATCCGCCAGTTCGGCGAACATATACTTATGTTCCGACTCTCTCCACAAACTTTCCGACCGTCTTTCTTTGGGTGGCTCGCGGCGCGCAAACTCAATACTCATATTATTTCAATGAGATAATCTGTTCTTCAAATTCTGAAATCTTTTGATTCTCCGGATTCGCTTCGCGAAGACGTTCTAATGCTTCTTTCGCGTCCTCCCCCTTCTTCATTTCAATTGCCATTGAAATAAGAAAATCCAGGTAGCGCGGATTGCGCGGACTGAGGTCAGAGGCTTTCTTATATTCTTTCAAAGCCTCTTCTTTCTTGCCTCGTACCTCCAGCACTTCCCCCATATAGGCGTGCACACTGGCGTCGTCTGGCGCGAGTTTTAACAAGAATTGGAATGTTTCTTCGGCAAGCTGATAATCCTTACGCTTCAAATACACCTGACCTAGTAATTCATATGCCGGCACACAGCGTGCATCGAGCCCTAGTACATCGATTAATTTCTTTTCTGCTTTATCGAATTCTTCCTCACCAAGAAGCGCGCGCGCTTCCTCGATCCACACAAGTAATTGTTCTGGGGTAATATCTTTTGCCTGATGTTGCTTTCGCTTTTCTTTGTATACGCGCTCAGCGGCAGTTAGTTTTCCTGCTACCGTACGAAAAGTGCCCTGCACCACACCCCATACGGGCGCTACAAGCAATTTTGTTGCCCGAGTGGCATAAGCGCCACCCGCACGCTCCAAGCGACCACGAATAATTTCTTTTTTCTTCTTTTTATCACGTACTTCTGTGGCTGAATTTGGTGACAGCATTCGTAGCTGCGAATATTTCTGCACAAAGAAAAAGACAAGAATACCAAATGATCCCGCGCTCAAGATCGAAAATATAATCAAGGCTGTCATATCAGGGATTATGGTATCACGATTTAACCTTGAGCGGACATAACGTCTACCCCCGCCTTCATAATTTCAGCAAAAGCGTGGAGCTTAAGACTTGCGCCGCCCACCAAAACACCATCCACTTGTGGTTCGCGTAGTAATGCATACGCGTTTTCTGGCGCGACCGAGCCACCATATAGCACAACAACATTTGCGAGGTCGCGCCCCGTATACGCCCCCACCAAGTCACGAATATGCGTATGCGTTTCTACGATGTCCCCCGTCGCAGGAACCGCTCCCGTTCCAATCGCCCACACGGGTTCATACGCAATAATAATTTTCTTATCATGCGGAATCTCTAAATGACGAATCACCTGTTGTAGCTGATTTTCTAATACCTGAAATGTATTTCCATTTTGATGCTCCTCAAATGATTCTCCAATGCAAAGAATTGGCGTAAGGCGCGAATGGTATGCCGCCTGCAATTTCTGACGAATAAGGACATCGGTCTCCCCTAAGTGACGACGCTCCGAATGCCCCACAAGCACATACTGACAATGCGTGTCTTCTAACATGGCGGGCGAAATTTCACCCGTAAATGCACCCGCACGCGCATGCGGACCACAATCTTGTGCCCCAAGTGCCACGCGACTACGCGCTAAAGACTTATACACTTCATGAAGTGCTGTATATGCCGGACACAAAATCACCTGGGGCAATTGCTCAGCTCCTCGTAATTCACGAAGTACACCACGCGCAAGTGCAACGCTTTCGCGCACACTCAAGTTCATTTTCCAATTGGCGACAATGTATTTCATATGATTACGTTATGAGAGGTGTACGTGAGCCGCAAGCTCCTGTGTACTGTTATACGGCCCAATCGCCGCAACTGCAAGACGTGCTGGGGTCAAATACTTCGTAGCAAACGCTTCCAATTCCGACAATGTGATTGCCTGATACTTCGCGAGCACTTCTTCTGGCGTGAGCACGCGGCCATAAAATAGCTCTTGGCGCCCAATAAACTCCGCACGCTTTGAAGAATTCTCTAGACTTAGTTTCATTCCTCCTGCAAGGTGATCTTTTACGTATGCAAGTTCATCTTCTTTAATTCCGCCAACAATTTTGTTCAATTCTTCGAAAATCGCTTTTGAGGCTTCGTCCATACGTGCGCCGTCGAGCCCTGCAAATACGCTCCATGAACCAATTTCGTCGTACATATCAAAACCAGCGCTTACGCTATAACATAGCCCACGCTTTTCACGGATTTCTACGAATAGTTTTGAAGACATCATACCGCCCATGAGAGTCGCCAGAAGTGCGCCCGCATAACGATCTTCGCTGTGGCGTCCGCCTGTACGGAATCCAACACCCAACTGCACTTGCTCCACATCTTTTTTCGTCTGCACCACAAATTGTTCTTTTGGCGCTTCAAATAAAGTCGTATTTTCAAACAGTGGAATCGTTCCTTCTTTCGCCGCGACGGTTCCAAATGTCTTATCTAAAATCGCTTGAATGTTTGCAGGCACTGCTCCTGAAATCACAATCACCACATTGCGTGGATCATAATGTGTGTCGCGGTATGCGATTACATCTTCGCGATTCATGGCGCGCATTGAATCCGCTGTTCCTGCAATGTCGCGTCCCAATGTATTTCCGTCAAAAAGACCACGCTCCAAAATCGAGTCAATATTCATGACTGGATTTTCGTCATACATTTTGATCTCTTCAATAATGACTTTCTTTTCTTTTTCCATTTCATCTGCGTCGTATACAGAGTGATAAAGCATGTCGTGCAACAAATCCACCGCCACTTCTGTATGCGCGGCATCAATGCGAACATAATATCCGGTTAAATCTTTTCCAGTGTATGCATTGTACTGCGCGCCATAACGATCGAGCGCCTTTGAAATATCAATCGTTTCTGGACGGCGCGTTGTCCCTTTGAACATCATGTGTTCAATAAAGTGCGATGCACCCCAAAGTGGAAGCGCCTCATAGCGCGAACCTACGTTCACAAGCACAAGCGCAGTAACCGCATCGGTTCCCGCAAAAGGAACAAGATGCACGCGCATTCCATTGGCGAGCTTGAATTTATTTTCCATATTGTGTTGTTTACTTAAAACTTTGCGCGAAGTACGCAGGAAGATCAGCGATCGCAATACGTTCCTGTTTCATGGTGTCGCGGTCGCGCACGGTTGCCGCATGGTCGGTAAGTGACTCAAAGTCTACGGTTACACAATATGGTGTTCCGATTTCGTCTTGGCGACGGTAACGCTTTCCGATTGATTGTGTTTCGTCATAATCCACACGTAGCCCTGACTTTGCTAATAATTCTGCCAATGGACGCGCCACGCTTGAAAGCTCTTCTTTCTTTGAAAGTGGCAATACCGCAACCTTCACTGGCGCCAAGTGTTTTGGTAATTGAAGCACTACGCGTGTTTCTCCTTCCACTTCTTCTTCCTTATATACAGAAAGGAGAATCGCCAAGAATGTACGATCAACACCCAAAGATGGTTCGATTACATGAGGCAAATACTTTTCTCCAGTCATTGGGTCCGTGTATTCCAAATTCGCACCCGACGCATTTGCATGCTGGGTCAAATCATAATTCGCACGATACGCAAGTCCATATAATTCTTTTTGACCAAATGGATAATCAAATTCAATATCAATTGTACGCTTTGAGTAAAATGCACGATCCTCTTCGCTGATTTCAACATCATGCGCCTTTGACATGTCGATTCCACATTCGATCATCCATTCATGCATGACATTTAACCACTCTTCAAATGCACGTTCCCAATCGCTTGGATGTACAAAATACTCCACTTCCATTTGCTCGAATTCGCGCTGACGGAAAATAAAGTTTCCTGGTGTGATTTCATTTCGAAATGCCTTACCAATTTGAGCGATTCCAAAAGGAACGCGCTTACGCGACGAAGTGAGGATTTGAGCGAACTGCACAAACATTGCCTGAGCTGTTTCTGGGCGGAAATATACGGTAGCTGAAGCGTCTTCTTTTGGACCGAGCCATGTTTTCATCATCAAGTTAAAAGAAGCGGGTTCGGTAAATCCGTCTTTATTTCCACAACGTGCACATGGTTTTGTGAGATCGATTTGGTCGGCACGATACCGTTCATTACACTTTTTACATTCAACCAATGGATCGGTAAACGTCGCTAAGTGACCCGACGCCTCCCAAACTTTTGGATTCATGAGGAGCGCGGCGTCGATTCCAACCATATCCAAACGCGTGGTCACAAACTTCTTCCACCACGCTTGCTTAATATTGTTTTTTAATTCAACTCCAAGAGGACCGTAGTCCCATGAGTTCGCAAGTCCTCCATAAATATCTGATCCTGAAAAAACAAATCCTCGTTCTTTACAGTGGCGCACGATTGTTTCCATTGAGACTTGCATATAGTTTTTCGCATCTGGCTGATGCGCAATTAAACGGTCATTACTTCTTTTTCTTTAGCGGCACCCAATTCCTCTATCTTGGCCACGAATTCCTTTACCGTTCTTTCCAGTTGGTCTAACTCACGGGTGACCATATCTAGACCTATACCATCTTGTGCTTCGATTAGCTTTTTGTTTTCTTCGCGAATTTTACGAATAGAAATCTTTGAATCTTCCAATTTCACTTTCATTTTCTTTACCATTTCCAAACGAGTTTCCTCGGTCATCATAGGCATGAACAAACGAATGATTTTTCCGTCCACATTTGGATTAAGTCCAATATCAGACTTCATGATGGCGATCTCGATTGCTTTGACCGCACCCCCGTCCCATGGTTCGATTTGAATCGTTTTTGCATCAGGCGTACTGATAGATGCCAATGCTTTAATGGGCTGATACGCTCCATAAAACTCAACCTGAATACCGTCCAAGACCGCCGGATTGGCGCGACCTGTACGAATTGTATTCATTTCACCTTTTAGGTGTTCAATGACTTTTTCGAAATCTGTTTTGGCATCAGTAAGAAATGACATAAATTGATATGTTTTATAAGAGCTATATTGCCAAATCGAAGGCTTAAAGTCAATGCGGACCTATTTCTCTTCGATTGTGCGGAATCCGAACAAAAGCGTTTGAGGAGACTTTGGATGTGGTTGCACAACCCACGGCGCACGCTTTGAAGGAAGCGCTACATTGCGCCATGTATTTCCACCATTCTCTGAAATGAAGAGCTTTCCGTAAGTAGCGTAGTACAGACGATTACGATCCTTAGGGTCAAGTGCGGCGTCCCAAATGCGCACTTCTGACGGCGAGGTTACGAGCGTATACGCGGTCCATGTTTTTCCTGCATCTTCAGAGTGAAGAAGTCCGTATCCACAATTCATAAGAACGAGTGATCCGTCGTAAAGCTGATCAAATCCATATACATTCCCCGACTTTGGAAATGCCTTTTTCATGTCTGACTCAAGATCCACCCATGTTGCACCTGCGTCTTCCGTACGGTGCACGCCGGCCGTTGTCGTACCTACTAATACAATGCGACTATCTGCATTGCTAATCATAATATGCGCAATTGCATTTTTTGTACGCAGTACAGATACCCATGTGTATCCACCATCAATACTCTTCAAAAGATCTCCATCCGTATTCCCCAAGTAAACAATTTGGGAATTAAACCAATCCACCACAACACGCGAAAGCGTTGTAGCAGCACCTCCTTCGGTATAGGTAACTTCAAAACTACGCGCGCAATCTTCTGACTTATACAGTCGGCTTCCCTTCACTACGTAAAGCGTACACGTATTTTTTGGATCAATCGTAATATCTAAAATTTCTCCACTGCGCATCTCCTCTGTTTCAGGACGCTGCCACGTTACCCCAAAATCTACCGAGTAAAAAAATCCATTCGCGACTGTTGAGAGATAGTAAACAGATTCATCATTGGGGTCGATTTCTAATTTACGAACATTCACACCTGCAATCGAGGTCACACCATCGAGCTGGGGCAATGTTTTAAGCGATTCATAGCTCTCTCCGAAATCTGTGGTTTTCCATAGTCCACCGTCCGCGGCCGTTGTAGCTGTACCGCTAAAGCAACCCGCCCCCAATAGAACAAGACTCGCCATTAGTGCCGCAAAACGTGTATTCATAAAGTAGAAAAAATGATTGAATCGAGAATAAATGTTTTATTGAGATTTCGAACGGTCATGGCGCGCGCTTGCGCAATTGCTCTTTGTGTCGCAATAGGTTCGTGTGCACGATGTGCAACCAATAATGCGTCGTCCAAGAATTGTGCGAGCTTTGCATGGTCTACTTTTTTAGCGATTACACGTACGCCCGCAAGGCGCGCGCCAAGATTCCCATGCAAGAGCAAATCAATTTCGGCGACTTCCTTCTCTATTTTAGCAGATTCTCGTTTATTACTCATCATTTTTTTCGCAAGCTGTGGACGACCGTCTAAATACTGTTGTACCGCGGACGATTGCGCATTGAAAAACGTTTGAACTTCCTGTGACCACTGTACATGTGAGATAAAGGCACGCGGCACATGTACGCAGCGAGATTGTACTGTTTGCAATACACGCTCGAATGATTGTGCAATCAGAAAAAATTCCGTGGGCACCGCGGGTTCTTCGATCGATTTAAGTAATGCATTTTGGCCGGCGCTCGAAAGTGTATCAATACCATCAATGACTACCACGCGCGTTTTCGCGCGTACGGGTGGCGTACGCAGCATTGAAAGTGTTTCACGAACTGTTTCCGCACGTAATTTTCCCTTTTCATCCTGATTCGCGCGAATAATGGTGAGATCTGGATGCGCTTGAAGTTGATTTTCCTCAACTTCAAGCGCTTCTGCTGCCCGCTCAAGGCAGAAATCAAACTTTCCAATGTATGCGGGACCAGTTACCAAATATGCCATAAAACTTGTTTTCATTGTAACAGATGCTCCTTGTGATAGTGGTATAAAATGGCTTATATAAGCCCATTTATTACGGTCAGGCCTTGACAAAAGGTCATTTTTATGCTATCTTTCTCGGTTGCTCTTTTAACGGCCCCATAAACACATGGCACCTGGAGGAGGAACTTACAGACTCCCAAGTGCCACGACTCGGCCGTGGCTGACTTCTGGCACATACCAGGTAGTCTCGACTTCATACGGCTACCGTCACTGAAGTCCGTATGCATACGAGCATACAAGTCACCCTCCAGATGCCATGTGTTTATCTCAGCTCCTTTCTCCGCCCTTCCGGGCAATGCCGACCAGACATTTCTGGCAAATCGTGAGGTGTCCATCATGCGATCCAACCTGAACCGTGTCCTCCGCGCCGCCGGCCAGACCCCCCGCTCGAGCGAGAGCCGCGTCGACGACGCGTGGGCCAAGCGCCGCGCCCTGCGCCAGACCCAGCACCAGGCGCGCGCCGTGGACGCCGCCAAGACGCCGCAGGAGCTCGACCAGTTCCTCATCGTCAACTGACGGTAGAGGAACCCCAGCACTGCACACAGGGGTAAATGTGTGCGAAGCCGCCAAACCTTCGGGTGAGGCGGCTTTTGCATTACCCTCATTCTATTGACAAAAGTCGATTTTTATGGTACAGTAACCCCCGTTCTTTTTATGACCCAGTCCCTGTAAATGGCCACCCAAAAGAGCGTATTTAGCGCTTTACTGGGTGATCGTTTATAAGGACGGTCATATAGTTTCATCTGCCCCACAAGGGCAAACCCGCTGGTGAAGAACCGGCATTCAAGGAGTGTTCATGAGCAAGAAGAGCCGCACGGACATGTTCAGCATGGCGTGCTTGACCGGATTCGCTGTCGGGGGCTTCAACCCCCTCGACCTCGATCAGGATCTGCTCGACAGCAACCTCAACATGGAGACCGGTGACGTTCCCGTGCACCACAAGCACACCGACGAGCGCGACTACGTCCCCACGACGCGCGGCGCCAAGCGCCACACGACGTGGACCCACGTGGCCGACCTGGGCGTGGAGATGGACGACCCCGAGATGGGTCGCAACGAGGACAGCGACGTCGAGGGCGACAGCAACCTCGGTGTCATGATCGACAACAAGTTCTACACCTGGGACGAGCTCGATCTCGCCGCGCCCCTGATCGCCCAGAAGCTGGGCGTGACGATCGACGACACGGACAGCAAGGACGAGGACAGCCTCGTCGAGCTCGACGTGGTCGACGACTACGAGGATGATCTCCGGATCGGCCTCAAGGCCAGCGACGCGAGTCGCGTGACCCGGAAGGCCGGGCGCAAGATCACCAAGGGCAAGTCCACCGAGATGTCCCGGCGCGACTACCGCGCGTTCGGACCCAACACCCGCAACCGCCTCCTGCGCGGGTCGCAGTGGGCCAAGTGGGGCACCAAGTTCGGTCAGGGGGCGACGCCGCATCGCGGTGCCGCTCTGACCCGTGGGCGCAAGCTCAGGGTTCGCGACCAGTACAACGTGCCCGGTCTCGAGTTCTTCGACAACGAGGAAGTCGAGGTCTCCCGGCAGATCTTCTCGCTCATGTCCGACGAGGTCGAGGCTCTGGTCGAAGCGGGCATGATGCCCGACGAGATCGGTCTCCTCGACTACCACGCCGAAGCCTCCGACATGGAGAGCGAGGAGTGGTCGCAGTACGAGTACGAGATGTGGTGGAATGCCCAGAACAACTGGCGCTCCACCGAGGATCGGGCCCGCGCGGATCGTCGCTGGGCCCGAGAGATCGGCCGGCAGGTGGACATCAACGAGACCCTCCGAACGATCGATCCGGATCGTCAGGTGGACCATCAGATGATCCTGGGGAAGCTCGTGTACGACGATGCCCTGGCGGACTACTACTTCGACGACCATCGCAGCGACAATCGCGGATGGCGTCAGAAGATGGACCGTGACGACGTCTACGACGACAGCTACATGAGCATCTACGACGACAGCGAATCGGATGGTGCCAACACGAACCTCGACATCGAGCTCGTGCACGACTTCGACGACTGGGACGAGTACGACAGCGCTCCTCGGGTCTTCCGTGGGGGCTACGTGCCGCCCACGCCCGAGGAGATCGAAGAGGCCCACATGGACTTCCTCGAGCGCAAGTACGCGGCTCCGCTCCTCAAGGAGCATCGCAGCCACGGATGGTGCGAAGTCCCCACGACGCACTTCCGTGCGGCCGATCGCATGAGCGAGAAGCTCGGGATCACGTGCGAGGAGAGCTACCGTCGCCTGCAGATCGGCGAGATCAAGTACCGCGCGCGTCGACAGGAGCGCCTGTTCCTGGCTCGCGATCGGTACGACGCCCTGGCCCACAACGAAGACTGGACGGACACGAGCGACGAAGCGTCGCCCCGACTCACCGTCATCCGGATCCCCAATTTCATCAACGAGAACGAGTTGGTGGCGCTCGTCGAATCCGGCATGGACCCCGAGGAGGCGATCGGCCTTCTCGAGGACACCAACCTCCGCCAGGACGACGAGCAGTACCACGACATGGCCGCCAAGCGCGCCCTGCGTGGAACGACCATCGCCCACACCCGAGCTGGCCAGCGTCCGGCCGAGCAGTCGGCCAACTGGAACAACCACGGAATGAGCGAGCCCCGGCACGCGAACGCGTGAGTCTCCGAAGGGCGGTGGCAGGAAATCCTGCCCCCGCCCCCCCCCCCGCCGGGGGGCGCCCCGGGGGGGGGGGGGCCCCACCCCCCCCCCCCCCCCGACCCCAGTCGCATTGGGGAACGTCTAAATGCGACAAAGGCCATCCCCTCGGATGGCCTTTTCAATTACTTATTTTTTAGACTTCCCTATTTTTGTGATATTCCCCAATTTCCTTTGCACGTTGCCACGCGAGTTCAAAAGACGCACGCACCGTTTGCGCAATTGGTTGCGACGTAATTTCCACCGCCGTTAATCCCCCTATATACGAAAAGAGCAAGACCCGATTCCCACAAATAGACATTTCGCCACTCACAGGCATTACTTCGGGCGCAATTGTGACATATTCCACATTTAATTCTTTCGGGAAAACGGGGCGATCATTTGTTACCACAATCGCGCGTACTAATCTTCCTTTTGCACTCAATGCCCCACGATGTTCTGGAGCAAATGGTTCGTCATGCAGTGTGCGCAATGTATCTAGCCCCACAATCTGCAAAATGTCTTCTTCCATTAATTCAAATTCACGCTGTACCATGCGCAGCCCTTGAAGCGTGTCGATATAGCGCACATGTGGTCGCTTCGCCTGCGAACGATGCATCGCACGAAGTCGGTCCATCATATCGTCCACAATGCGCCGACGATCTTCTAACTCGCGCATTTCGTGATGCACCAATGTTTGCAAACGTTCTGGCGCTTCGCATAAAAATAACATTTCATCCCCTTCATCTCCGGTTGTTTGAACAACTCCGCGCACACATAGTAAATGTAACTTACGATGCACCGTTGGACGCGGCATACCGGTCATGTGTGCGACTTCTTGCGCGGTAGCTGATCCATGCTGAAGAAGCGCTAAATAAATCTTCGCCTCTTTTTCTAAAAAACCAATCTGTCGCAAGCGCGCCATTAATTCGTCCATATCTACTTTGATAGCGCTTCCATTGTTTCACGCGCCGTACGTGTCCAGCTAAATTTCCCTCGTTGTTGCTTTGCGGCGTCTACCAATAGCTCCTCCACTTCCGCATTGCGCATCACTTGATGCAAATTACGAATCCACGCTCCCACATCGTCATGGCTCGCATATAATGCCGCAGCCCCAGCTACTTCGCGCGTAATCGCTAAATCGGTTGTAAGAATGGGGAGATCAAATTGCATTGCCTCCAAGAGCGGAATCCCAAACCCTTCATAGCGTGTAGGAAAAACAAAGGCACGCGCGCCCGCAAAAAGCGCCGACATTTTTTCGTCGTCTACAAATCCCACGATGTGAATGTCGGTACGCCCCAAAATCTCCAATATCTTTTTAATATCCTGTTCTCCGTATCCAAATTTTCCAACCAATACTAAATGTAGCGGGTCCCCAAGACCCTGTGCTTTTTTATATTGATCAAATACGCGCAAAAATTCTACAATGCCTTTTTTATGTTCCAAGCGCCCTACATACAAAATATAATTTTTATAGGTCACGTGAAATGCCTGCAAAACAGATTCTGTTTTTGATTGATCGGGTCGTACAAGTGTACTCGCGCTCGCCAATTGAGTAACGGAAATCTTACTTTCTGGCACTTGTAGCACACGAATCAAATCTTGTTTTGTGCTATTCGACACCGCCAACAAATGCGATGCTTTTTTAATCACATGACGCAAAGCCCAGTGCTGACGACGCACTTCTCTTGGTGCATAACAATTCGGCACAATCGCAAATGCAATGTCGTGCACCGTTGCAACCACACGCGCGCGACCCGTAAAATACGGAATCTCATGAATGGGCACAAATAAAATGGTCGGGGCATGGCGAAGTAAATAAAAACTCAAACATGCATGCGTCCACCCCTTGAATCGCCAAGGAAGTACTACATTTGTCCAACCCGTGGGAAGTGCACCAAATAGTGTGACAGGTGCGGAACTGTATAATTCAAATCGAGTATCCGCAGGAATGGGTAAACGCATCATTTCTCGCAAAAGCTCGATCAGATAACGCTCCACGCCCGTAAATTGACCGTGCGAAGGGAGATTACATGGAATCCCAATCACCTTCATACCTTAGTTCGTAAACACGCTACGCTTATAGGCGTCCAAATTGTCGAGCGCCAATCCAGTTCCACGCGCCACCGCCATTTGTGGTTCTTCCGCCACATATGCCGGCACCCCTGTGGTTTCCGTAATCATACGGTCTAAATTACGAAGCTGACTGCTTCCCCCCGAAAGCACAATTCCCTTGTCCATAACGTCCGCCGAAAGTTCTGGCGGTGTTTTGTGCAGTACTTCTTTAAGCGTCGTTAAAATTCCTTCCAACATTGGTTGGATTGCTTCTGTTACATCGTCCGACGTTACTTCGATTAATTTTGGTAAACCGGTAATCATGTCGCGCCCTTTTACCTCCATCACGAGCGGATCTTCCAAATACATTGCCGACCCAACAGTGATTTTTACTTCTTCGGCTGTACGTTCTCCAATCGCCAAGTGATACTTGCGACGAATATGTTCCATGATCGCTTGGTCAAAGCGCACACCTCCAATACGCACTGAGTCCGATGCCACAATCCCACCCAAAGAAATCACAGCCATTTCGGTCGTTCCCCCTCCGATTTCCACAATCATATGCCCTGATGGCGAACCAATTGGAATATTTGCACCAATTGCGGCCACCACTGGCTGCTTAATAATATAAGCCGCCTTTGCACCCGCTGCGATTGTAGCGTCAATCACCGCACGGCGCTCAGTAGACGTAATTCCACCTGGAACTGCCACCATAACTTCTGGACGGAATAAGCGCATTCCACCAAGTGCTTTGTTAATAAAATAGCGAAGCATCGCTTCCGTTGTACGGTAGTCAGCAATCACGCCATCTTTAAGTGGGCGCTTTGCCACAATCGTGTCAGGCGTACGGCCAAGCATCTCCTTTGCTTCCTTTCCAACCGCAAGTACCGATTTGTCGATTTTTGAGATCGCTACAACGGACGGTTCATTAATAATAATGCCGCGTTTTGGAACATAAACCAGAACGGTCGTTGTACCTAAATCAATTCCTATTTTTTTTGCGAACATGAGATTAAAATCTAACTTCTATAACTTGGTCTGAGGATAAGGGGCCCTCCCACTCATATGCGTCATTTCCTCGATCGCGCCGCGCCTCTGCCGGCTCTGCTGTCCTTACGTTCTTATCAAAATCAAGGTTGAGTGTCAAAGCATGATCTTTTGCGCCCATCTGCTTAAACAAATGTAATGTGTACTTTTTCGCATCCAATTCGTCCATAATAGAGTCTGGCAAAAAGTACTCAAAGGTAAGTGTTTGTGTGCGGCCCGGTTCGACAGACGTAAATGTTCCAAAACTCGTAAACCCTAAGTCTTGTTCAGTAAGCACATAGCCCGGTTCATTATTCGGGTTGCTCAACTTATCGTTTTTCATGCTTCCGTCTACGCGAATGAGCTCAGAACCTGCCGGTACGAACACGCGTGTAAAAGTACGGTACCGTGACACGAGCTGAGTAAACTCACCTTTGTGCAAGTACGTAATATCTACTCGCGCGCGCAAGCGTCCCGCCTGTGGCGTAACCGTATAATTAATCACATGATCCACCACGGGATCGGTTTTAAGTGCCGCCATATTGGCGTCGACTACCATGAGCGAGTCCCCTGACTCTGGCGCCTTCACCACACTTCCCCAGCCCGCCTGTGTAATTGCGACTTGCGTTTGTTCGTCATAAGAACGCAGCGCCATTTGCTTGTCTTCAAATGAATCCATCAAAATATCGATCACGTCAGGAAGCGAAGAAAGAGGAAGTGCGATTAAACGATCCACCACTTCGTCGGTTAATTTTGAAATCAAATCTTTACGCTGGTCCACCGTCAGTCCCTTCTCCAAGAAGGCGAACTGTGTTTCTTCTTGCAGAAGTTGGCGCACATTTTCGCTCGTGAATGTTTGACCTTCAAGTGTAATTGGACCCAAATACGCCAAAATACGTTCCGCGACCGTTGGCGTCAATCCAATCACTCCCGCATAAGAAGGAACCGGTTGTCCGCCAAAACTATTTTCTTGACGAAGCAATTGCACCGCAGTGTCGGCCGATGTTTGAAAATCTGGACTCCAGTTTGAGTCACGGAAATACCAATTATTCACACCCATGTAGTCACGAATCGGTTGTGGCGGAGTTACTTGGTATTTTGGATTGTCCTGTACCAATACATCCGCTTTCATAACATCTTCCACATTGAGTGAGATCAACTCACCATCGCGCACAAGAAGGTTTCCGTATACACCAATAAATCCACCTGCTGGTCGCATTTCATTATTGTTCAGATAAAGTAGTAACCACTGCTTGTCACCCCCAACACCTGCAAGCTCGCGAACAAGAGACGTGACAGGAATTAAAAATTCAATTGAGCGCGCCATTTTTGGCAATAACTCTTCGACCGGTGTAATAAGTGCAAGTAACTGGGGCGACACATTGTAGTCATGAATTTTTGCCAATTCTTCAAGCGCTAGCTCTGTGCGCACGCGCATGGTTTGCAAATTCGTAGAAGAAACGGAAACAGCATTCAAAATACGTGTGCGTGTTTCTGGCGGCAAGTCGTAGAAAGAAAAGTTTTCTTGACCTTCAATGATTGCGCGCAAATCGTCAGCCGCCTTTAAAATATCGTCCCCAATATTAAGGGCGTACACAACAACATCTAACCCATCCTTTGCCACACTTACTACAGAATCAACTGCACGCACTTGGTCGCCAATATAAGGAATAGGCTTAAGTAAGTTGAGCACAAAAAGTCCTTGCTCTGCCGTAATGATTTGAGCACGCGCCGCTAAAATATCTTCACGGCTTGCTACGAAATCGAGCGCCTCCGCCTCAACGCGTGCCGATTCCACATACGCAAGCGCGGCCCGCACGCTTAATCCAAAAATCAATCCACCCGCAAGCACGGCGCCTATATACGAAACTACGATCACAAAAAAGACATAACTCCAACCCGAACGCTTTTTGGATCGGCGCGCACCCTTTTTCTTTTTTCCAGCAACCGGAGCCACGTGAATCTGAGCAATCGCCGGACTCGCAACAGTCGGCACAACCGCAACAGGAGCGTGCCGGTGTTTACCCGGCGCGCTCAATCTCCCCTGTCCCCGTTCGAATTGCTGATCCTCCATATGTGTGTCGTGGATTTCCCTTACCCCAATATTTTTTGGTGTATTTTAGGAAGCTAATGATTTGCACCCATGTCTTCCAAGAGAAAAGTTGCTGGATGAGGTTTCCGTCTGCCGTATGCCGCCGATGATAATGAATCATCTTACTGTGCGGATAATACATAACCGGATGTCCCTTTTCCCAGAAACGTCGACTCAAATCATTGTCTTCATAGTATAGGAAAAACTGCTCGTCGAATAGCCCCACTTCTTCAAGTGCAGAACGACGCGCAAACATCGCTCCACCAAGCAGTGAATCTACTTCCATGGACTTATCATGCTCAACGTCTTTCATGAGATATTCATCCACCAAACGTTGTGTGAAACCTAATTTTCCAAGCGGAGTTCGGCGCAATATTGGCATGAGAATATGTGGGATGCGATAACATGAATACTGCAAAGTGCCGTCCGCGTTTAAAAGCTGCGGTCCACACACGCCAATGTCCACGTTCTCTTCCATGAACCGATACAAATCTTCTAGTGAGCCGGGAAGCGGAATAATGTCAGGGTTGAAAATCAAAATATATTTCCCGCGCGCTTTAGGAATCGCTACATTCATTCCCGCGCCAAATCCAATATTCTTAGGAAGTGGGATGTACTGGATATCTGGGAATTCGCGCGCCACAAGTGGCCCAAGGCCCGCAGAAATATTGTTATCAACCAAAATAAGCTCATAATTCAAACGCGGCGCCACGCGACGAATCCCGCGAAGCGTTTGGCGTAAAATAGCAGCATCAGTCGCATGAACAATAAGAATGCTAAGATCAACGGCTGACATATTGCTTGAGTGCGCGCATTGGCATGACTGCTTTTTGTCGTATTTGGCGCTTTTTGTCAAGCAGTGACGGAATATACTTTAAGGACTTAAGCAGGTACATACGCGACATGGATTCAAACAAAAATCCATACGCAATACGCCCACTTAGATGAAACTGGAGTCCCGGGAATGCATACAAAAAGTCTACAAAAGAAAAGTGCTTAATGACCGTGAAGATTTCATTACGAAGTGAGACAGCTGCCAAAAAAGGACGCTGACGGCGGCGATTGCGGAATCGTTGCCACAATGACATATGTTCGCCGCCGTACATACCACGATAATGATGAGCAATTGCTGTTGGTACGAATACTGATTTGTACCCCGCACGACGTAACCGTAATGCCAAATCTACGTCTTCACGATAAATCAAATAATCTTTATCAAATAAAGTTCCACCTGTGAGAGCTACATCTAAAACAGCACTCAAGCGATACGCAGGTAATGTTCCGGAAGGCCCTAGGATATCCGTTTGCGAGTCATACTGCTTTTGATCCATCACTCCTTCCCCTCGGTCATAGCAGCGCCAGTCACGGTGCATAATGAGTCCCGTAGAATCAATAATGTCCGACTGTGTAACTTCACCAATTTCTTCATCTTCCGTTGGCTCACCAAATGCACGCAGTAATTTTGGCTGTACCGCCGAAATGCGAGTATCTTCTAGTGCGCGTACCATTTCTTCAAAACACTTCGGGTCTAAAATAATATCCTGATTGAGCAAAATAATAATCGTCTCTTTTGGATCACTATCAAGATGCTCCATGGTAGATTGCATGATCGCATGATGTCCCCCTACGAAAAACTGATTGCGCATATTACGCCCCACCAAATCGTGTGGGCGATGTTCGCGCAAATATTCATATGTTCCGTCTTGCGAACCATTATCAAAAATACGCAAATGAAAGTCCTTAAACGTTTGTGCATCAAGTGACGCAAAGAGATTCGGTAAATACCGAATCCCATTCCAAGTTAAAAGATGTACGTAGACTTTCATGTAAATTACTTCGCGATCGGTTTTTTAGCCGTTACATTGAATCCGAGATATTTACCAAGCATCATGCGCGTTTGAGCGTCGATTGCAGGGAATGCTCCGAATACCGTAAAGGTTATAGGAAGCAGGGCCCACTGTGCAAGCATAATAAGCCATGAAGACTTTGGCACATGTGCCGGACGCGGCGGCAAAAAGAGGAATCCAACAAGCGCTGAAAAGAATACACCCACCGTTGCCACGCGCATCATAAGTTCAAGCGTAAAAGGCGCATTCGCTACAAGGGCGCTCGGTGCATTTCCAATCACCAAGAACGGCAAATATCCGAGTACAAAGATTAGGATTGGTGCCGTAGACCAGGTCACCATTCCTTCAATGTGATTAAATAAATATTCCAATTTCTTACGGCGCGGAATAAGCGGATGCTTACGGAATTCACGTACCATATACGGCACATGTTCCACTCCCCACGCCCAGCGACGCTGCTGTTTATAAAGCGCCACAAGGCTACTCCAAAATGTTCCTGCCTCTACCGCGTCCATTGAAACAGGTAAATACATTGGTACTACACGATAGTCTCCTTCATAATGCAAGTACCCTTGCATGAAAATGCGCGAGTCTTCAGAAACCAAGTCTGGTTCATGAAATCCTACATCTACCAACATTTGCCAAGACATAGAATGCGACGAAAAAGTCCACATGCGTTCGGATCGCACCAATTCACCAAGCAACCAAAACGTAGTTCCAAAAGACGAAATGCGTACCACCGGATTCGCGTGCCAAATATTATTTGAGAACAAGATAAGTGGCTGATACGAAGCACGCAAAGGATTTTCTACTGTCAAAAACAAGTGTGCCAAACGCGAGAAGTACTGTTCATGCGCGATGGAATCAACATCAAATGCAGAAACGATAATTTTGTCATACGGAATCTGCTTGTCATTAATTACCTTTTGCATCGCTTGCCCCATCCACTTCATGTTCGATCCCTTGCCCGGCATCTCCCCTTCAATATCTTTCGGGTGAATCGTGAACATGAGATGATTAAACACCCCCGCAAATTCTTCCTTCAATTCTTTTGCATATAAAGCAAAGCGCTCCTTATCGCGTTCTTCACCCCCTACGACCACCAAGAAACGATCTGATGGGTATATATTTTTTTCTAGTGCACGCAAAGAAGTACGGATAATCGAAATGTCTTCTTTGTACGTTGGCAGCATTACTACGTGATACAACTCGTCCCATCCTGTGCGTTCTTTAATACTGCTCATCCAGTCTATACTCGCCGCTTTTCTATATTGCGAATACGAAGCGATTACATGCAAAATGAAGTAGATCACACGCAAGGTCCAGTACAGATCAAAAACAATAATAAAGACCACCGCTACCACTGGCGCAAAAAGCGACGACCCAAAGGCAAATAAAAGCACCGACCAAGAAAGAACTCCCGGAAGGATTTCATAGAAACGATTTTGCCCATACTGACCGAATGCCTGTTTCATACGTGCCTTGTTTTATCAGACTCGCAAGTGTCGCGCCAGAGCTACCCATGTGGCCAGAAGACCTATGACGATGGAAGCGGCAAGTTCCATGAGGGCGATTTTTACAAAATCGCCCTGAATCATAGCCAAAACGTCTACCCCTTCGAACCAAGACGGCAGTGCGGTACCCGATTGCAAGAACACCCACATTCCCCCAAATAAGAACAGGCAGGCAAAAACGGCGTACAAGACCCCTTCGATCAAGAAAGGCATCCGTACATACGTGTCACTTGCTCCGACCAACTTCATAATGGCGATTTCTTCGCGGTGCACATAAATTGCCATACGAATCGCATTGAATAAAATAAGGAATGTAATGAGCGCAAAGAAAATGGAAAGAACAAGGCCTGCCATCTGTACTCGATTCGCAAATGTTGAGAGATTCGTAATGACAACCGCATTATTTTGCGCATCTGTTTCTTCGATATACGAACTATATTGCGAACCCTGTAGTGTGGACGTAATAAAATCAAAGCTCTCGACATCATTTGCTCGGATGACTAATGAGTGCCCAAATGGGTTATCTCCAATTTCATCAAGTGCCGCTACAACTGAATCCCCCTCTGGACGCCCTTCAAGAAAATCATTATATGTTTCCTCGGCCGTTACCACAGTCGCCTCACGCACCTCGGCAAAACCAGCAATATACCCACGTGCGGCATTTGCAATCTCCAGCGACGTGTCGGGCTTAAAGTAAACACTTACCTCTACCTTGTCTTCGATTTGCTGCGTCACTGCAGTCGCAAAGACATTTACAAAAAGGACCGCATTAATTGTAAGTAGCGTAAGCATGTACATGGAAATCGTAATCACCGAAAGCCAAAAATTGCGGAACGTATTTTGCACGGCCGTTTTAAGTAAGCGCACAGCTAATCTAAACATGCTCATGTAAGTGTGTATTTACCGTGCTTTACGTCGGACACTACTTCACCACCATCAAGCGTAATAACACGTTGCTTAATGATATTCACCAAATCGCGATCATGCGTTACCAATACAACTGTAGTCCCTATTCCATTAATACGCTTAAGCAATTCCAAAATTTCATGCGAGTGAATAGCGTCTAGATTTCCCGTAGGCTCGTCGGCCAGCAAAATCTTTGGACGGTGCACAAGCGAACGCGCAATAGACACACGCTGCTGCTCACCACCTGAAAGCTGACGTGGATAACGATGTGCCTTATCCCCCAGCCCTACAATCTTTAAAACATGTGGAACGATTTCTTTAATACGTTTATTCGCTTCCCCCGCAACCTCAAGTGCAAAAGCGACATTTTCGTACACCGTTTTACGTGGCAGTAATTTGAAGTCCTGAAACACAACGCCGATTTGTCGACGCAAAAGCGGAATGTCACGACGTTTAATATGCGTAATATCCCAATCTCCCACCGTAATCTCACCCTTGCTCGCATGTTCTTCAGCAAATAATAATTTAGCGAGCGTGGACTTACCTGAACCGCTTTGCCCTACAATTGAAACAAATTCCCCTGGCTCAATATGCAGAGTGATATTTTTGAGTGCAGAAGTATCTGGATGATACGTTTTTGAAACCCCTTTGAGGTGGATCATGAACACAGTATAGCATGTGGAGCGACTCCATAAAATACCTCATTAAAAAGAAAAACGCCTTTCCGTGGAAGGTGTTTTTCTGGAGCCGCTAGGCGGAGTCGAACCGCCGACCTCTGCTTTACGAAAGCATTGCTCTACCAACTGAGCTACAGCGGCCTAATAGGCAAAAGTGGCTCATTTGTAACATATTTCATCAAATCCTTCAACCCTTATGCATTTTGCGCAAAAATAAGAGATTTTTGCCTATTTCTATTGACAAAAGGCCATTTTTATGATATAGTTTCCCTCCTGAAAATGTACAGTCGTACCAAGTTTCAGGACTTGAATGCGCACCCAACTCACATTTGTGACTTGGCGGCGCTGAGAGGAT
>CAYPYH010000003.1:0-25912 GCA_964415145.1 uncultured Gammaproteobacteria bacterium | reverse complement strand
ATCCGGCCCTAAGTTACGCTATCGCAGACGATGCAAAGTCGCGCATGCTTGTAGAAGGGGCACTTAAATATCTGGCGCTCATCGTCTTCCCGATTGTGGGAGGAATTTATGCAATTGCACCTGAATTGATCGCCGCTTATGCCTCGCCAGAATATCAATCCGCACTGTACCCTTTGCGTATCCTAATTTTCTCTCTTGTTTTCACATTCCTAGATTTTCCAGTGGGGGCACTTCTTAATGCACGCATGCGTCAAAATACCAAAACAGGCATTATGGGGGCGACATTGGTTTTGAATGTTATTTTGAATGCGGTACTTATTCCACTATATGGATTGGTAGGGGCAAGTATTGCAGCACTTGTAAGTTTTGTATTCATGTTTGGGGCGGGGTGGGTCATGTTGCAAGGAGTTTTACGTGTACACCTTTGGAGCTTACTACGCATTGTAAGTGTGCCTGCATTAGGTGCGTTTTTAATGGCATTCACGGTACTCCAAGCAAATATGAATTTGTATCTTTCCATTGCATTGGGGGCACTTGTGTATATAACGGTGATTTTTGGAACGCGTTATATTTCTTTACATGAACTACGCAGTGGTTGGCGTGAATCAATATGAAATTCTATACAATAACAAATGAATATCCAGGGGTACGTACGGGCGGCATTGGAACATATATTGCCGGTCTTGAGTCTATGCTCAAGGGGCAATTACGTGTGGAAGCGGTAGACACTTTTCCGCGGCGCGAAATGCTCTTGAAGCATTTATACAAGGCAACGAGCGCGGAAACGGAAATATGGACACATCATTTATTTCCTGTGGGTATGGCGGCTTTTGCGCTGAGCTTGTTTACGAAGCGTACCTATTGCGTATTTTTGCATGGTAATGATTTTGATACCGCGAGAGCGCATCCTGTACGCAAAGTATTAGCTGCTTTGGTTTTAGGTAAGGCGCGTAAGGTTATTGTAAATTCGCATGCGCTCGCGAAAGATGTAAAAGACGCATATGGGATTTCGGCCATTGTTCTACAGCCATGGTTGCCACAAGATGCACAGGCGTACTTGGACTCACATGTAGCGGTTACGGCGTCGAGCAAGGCACGCGTGCTCACTATTGGGCGCTTTATTCCGCGCAAAGGATTTGGTCTTTTGCTCGACGCCGCCAAACAGTTGTCCGATATGCAGTTTATATTTGCGGGACCAAAAAATGAATATGCACAGCATCTTGCGGCGCGCACAAATGAAGAACAGGTCACGAATGTAGAATTTGTATTTGATCCAAGTCGCGAGGAATCGCTCGCCCTGTATCGTAATGCGGATATATTCGCAATGCCGACAAAAAAACAAGAAGCGGATCGTGAAGGGTTCGGAATTGTTTATTTGGAAGCGCAATATGCAGGGCTTCCGGTGCTTGCTTCGAACTATCCAGAAATGAAAGAAGCGGTTAGCCCATTGCTGCATGCATATTTGTGCGAGCCAAATTCTGGTGCGGTGGTGGCACAGTTGCGCGCTTTGCAATCAGACTTTGATGCTATAAAAATGGCGCCAGATCTTAAGCAGTTTGTAAGCTCGCTTCATGCACTGGAAGCGCGAAAATCTATTTTAGAAGATATTTTGTATGCCTAATATTTCGGTTATTATTCCAACCTATAATCACGCGAATACATTGCCCGAGGTATTGGACGCTGTTTTTTTACAAACGCTCCCGCCTTTGGAAGTGATTGTGGTAAATGATGGTTCAACAGACGATACGGACGCAGTATTGAAGCCATATCTTTCGCGTATTCGATACATTTCCCAAGACAATAAGGGGGCGAATCCTGCCCGCAATAGGGGATTGAAAGAAGCTAAGGGAGAATTTGTCATGGTGCTCGATGCGGATGTGGTTTTACGTGTGGATACATTGGCGCTATTGGCGGATGCACTGGAAAAACATCCAGAGTCTAGTTATGCATATGGGCGTTTTTATTTAGGCTGGAAGTCTTTTCGTAATTATGCTTTTTCAGCCGATCGCTTGCGTAAAATGAATTATATTCATACGTCAGCGCTTGTACGCACAAAGGACCACCCGGGTTATGACGAATCTATTCGTCGTTTCCAAGACTGGGATGTATGGTTAACGATGTTAGGAAAAGGAAAGACGGGCGTATTTGTTCCAGAATATCTATATGAAGTGCGTGTTGACGGAACTTCTCGCATTGGGGTCACGATTGGTAAAAAAACATATGGAACCATGTGGATTCCATCTTTTGTGTATGCGCTTCCTTGGCGCCTTATTGGGTTTACGCCGCTACGCATCAAGGCGTATCAAGAGGGTCGCGCGATTATTGCTAAAAAACATGGTTTAACATTATGAAGAAAGACATTTCAATTGTTATTGTAAATTATAAATATAGCCCTGAGATGCTCAAGGCATGTTTAGATAGCGTAAAAAATTCTATTGGCGTCACCTATGAAATTTTCTTTGTCGACAATTCGGCAGATGCGGCGCAGGTAAGTTTGTGCGCGCAATATGAAGATTGTTCATATATTGGAAATACACAAAATGTAGGGTTTGCGCGTGCGGTAAATCAAGGAATGCGTCTTGCCACGGGTCGGTATATTTTACTTTTGAATGGGGATGTTGTATTTGGGGCTGATGTGTTGAAACGGATGGTGGATCACTTGGACGCAGACACCGATGTAGGTATTGCAAGCTGCGTGATTCGTTATCCAAATGGAGAACTTCAGCCAAGCATTCGCCGATTCCCAACACCATGGAATCAGTTGTTGGTATTAAGTAAAATCCCACATCTTTTTACGCCTAAGAGTTTTAGAGCGTATATGGCTGACGATATTGATCCGTTTAAGACGCAAGAAGTGGAAAGTATTATGGGGGCATTCATGTGGATTTGCCATGAAGTTCCGCAAGACATTGGATTATTTGATGAGAAATTCTTTTTGTGGTTCGAGGAAGTGGATTATTGTCATCGTGCGTATAAAGCGGGGATTAAGATCAAGCATTATGCAGATGTGGAGGTGTTTCACAAAAAAGGAGCTGCTTTTTCCCTTGTGCATACATGGAAAAAGCAGGCGTGGATGCGCCAAAGTTTACGCTGGTATATGCGTAAGCATTATGGTCTTTTGGCGTGGTCTTTATTCATTATCTTCCAGCCTTTCTTCCTACTCACCGCTCTTGTCGCTCATACGTTCAAACGTCATTAAACTATGCATAAACAATTTTTCGGTAAGGAAACGATATTCGTATTGCTGGGTGCTTTGGGCATGTATCTTGTAGCGGCGCTTGCATGGTGGCAACCCGTGCTTGCACTGCCCGTTTTAGGAATTGCACTAGGTGCAATGGCTTATGTGTCATTTCGTCATATTCCTACGGCTTTAGGAATTGTTCTTGCAGAATTGATTATTGGAGGACATGGATTATTGATTCATGCAGATATTGCAGTGGCAACGCTTACTTTGCGGCATGTTGTATTTGTTGGATTCTTTTTGGGGTATGCACTGCGTGTTATTTTGAAGAAGGAAGTGTTGCGGCGCTTTTCTGCCATGAGCGCACTGCTTGCTCTTGCGATTTGGCTCGGCGTGTCATTTCTGATCGGTGGCATCGATAATGGATGGGGTGCGAGTTTTGACGAATTCAATAGCTATTTCTATTTACTCTTTTTTATTCCTGTTCTTGCGCGCATATGGACGCATGCAGAAAAGCGCCGTGTACTCGTGATCACTTTTGGTGCGATACTGTATCTTGCGCTAGCTACGATCGTGCTCGCATATGCGTATGGGCATATTCCAGGAAAAATAATGAATATTCCGTATAAGATTTATCGTGACGCACGTGTAACGGAGATTTCTTTGCAAGTTGTGCAAAATCCGCCCGCAGGACTCGTGCAGGAAGCGATGGCGCCATGGTTAGGGGCATTTCCGTATTGGTACCGTGTCTTTAGTCCGTCACATGTCTTTTTCCTTGTGGGAATACTCATGTATGTTGCCTACGGACTTTTGCATGGTATTGATCGAAGTATTCGTAGACATTGGGTGACGGTCGTTTCAGTTCTACTATTAGCACTATTCCGTGGAATGTCGCGCAGCATATTGTTAGCGCTTTTGGTGACGGGGTTCCTTGGAATTTGTGCAGTACTCATTATGGGCCTTGCTCGCAAGACATCCTTTAGTTTTGCAACGGTAGGATGGGGCGGCATTTCGGCCGTTTTAGCAATCATTGGCTTTGTTGTTGTGACGGCAATTGTTATTCCTTCACGCCCAGATCTGCGCGACGCAACGTTTTATGCGACATCAGCTGGTACGACGCGTCAGGCAGCCGTTGTGAGCCGCTGGGCGCTTCTAGAGAAGCTTAATGAAGGGATTATGGAGTCACCTTGGTTTGGACATGGTTTGGGCCGTACAGTTACCTATACGTCAGCTGATCCGCGTGTCATTGAAGAAACAGGAGGCGTGTATAATACCTATCGTTTTGAATGGGGATACCACGATTTTCTATTGAAGCTAGGATTGTTTGGAGTGCTTGTTTACGGTTACTTCCTATGGGCCTTATTTGGTGGCGCTTTGCTGCGTTTGCGCACACGTCCTTGGATCGAAGTCGGAGCATTGGCGAGCGTGCTTGCGGTATGTATCACACATGTCTTTTCACCGTATTTAAATCATCCATTAGGGATTGGGATTTTAGTGCTGGCTGCACTATTGGTGTGCACGCCTAGTGGACAGGCTATTCCTGTGAAAGCAAAAGAAAAAAATGTCCTTATGACATTTTCTTCAAGGGTATCTGCAATATCGACTCAGGAAGGTTACGCGCGAACTCTTCCCCGGTAATTGGAAGCCGTCCTTCTTCTTGCAGTACATCAATCTGGATTGCGCCTTGTTCATTTACGAGGAGTAGCCCTTTTCCGATCACCTTGAACGAAAGCGTTTCACAGGTGGTTGCAATAGGGGATGGGAACATTCTGAGCAGTTTATATTTCTTGCCCGACTCAGTCATGCAGGTGATTCCAGGCCATGGTGTATATGCGCGCCACATATTCCAGATGTCTGTGATCTTGTGCGAAGGGTCAATGAATCCGTCAGCGCGTGTAAGTAACTTACAATATGTTGCACGTTCATCATCTTGCGCTATTGGTGTTATTGCGCCTTGTGCGTACTTCACCATGGTGTCAGCTAATAGCGTTGGGCCAATTTCATGTACCTTTTTCTCTAGGTCTTCGTAGGTATCTAAATTTTCAAGTTGCACATTTGCCGTTGCAAGGATGGGCCCGTGATCCATAAGCTTATCCATTTTCATGACGCTGATGGCTGTGAATTTGTCGCCATTCGCTAAAGCGGCCTGCATAGGCGAAGGACCGCGGTACTTTGGTAGCTTTGATGGGTGAACATTCACAGTTCCAAGGCGTGGCATGGAAAGTAATGAATTTGGAAGGATTTTTCCATAGGCCACTACAACGAATAAATCCGCATTTAGTTCGCGCATGGCTTGTTTGAATTCCTCATTATTTTTGATCGACTCAGGTTGAAAGAGTGGGATCTTTTTTTCTTTTGCAAAAAGGGCCACTGGGGGAGCGGTTAAAATCTTTTTACGCCCTACGGGGGCATTTGGTTGTGAAACAACCCCTACCAATTCATAGCGCCAATCGTGTTCTAGATATGCCAAAAATGGCATTGCGAATTGCGGCGTTCCAAAAAAGACAATTCGCAACATAATTTAGACAAATAGTTTTTTATCCGGGTGGAGCGCTTCGGTGTGGTAAGCCTTGTCGATGAATAGGATACCGTCGAGGTGGTCGATTTCATGTTGAAAAATAATAGACAAAAGACCGCTCGTTGCAATCTCAACTGGCTGTCCTTTTTCATTGAGCGCCGTTGCTCTAATCTGGCGATGACGTTCAACGAGTCCAAAAATACCTGGAACCGAAAGGCAACCTTCGTGGCTTTCTACCATTCTTTTTGAACGCTTCGTAATAATGGGGTTAAAAAATGCTTCAACACCTTTTTTTGTTTGAGCTACAAAAACGCGGACTTCTTTTCCGATTTGGGTTGCTGCTAGTCCGACGCCACGCTCCTTTTTCATGGTGGCTTTCATTTCCGTAATGAAGGCTTTCATTTCAGGGGTGGAAATTGACTCGATAGCAACGGGTTTTGCGATAATGCGCAATTCTTTATTTGGGTGATGTAAGACGTTCATAACTTTCAATTTGGGGAACTACGGTTATTGTATCTTTTCCCGCCTTGGAGCGGAAGGTAGTAAGATACGTTAAAAGTTCATTTTTGTCAATGATTCGTAAGGTCTCTGAAATGCCCATTTTTGCCTCGATACGCAGCTCGGTTCCGTAGGGAGGGCATTCATGTTCCTTTCTTATGGTCAATTCTTCTTTGTACCAATTTTTACCCAAAATGCCACGTATACGGGGTTCTTGATACGATTGTACAATAGAGTGTGCGTGGAGGTCTTTGGCGAGATGTAGGAGACGTATGAGCTTATAGCGACCTTTCTCGTCACAGGCGTAAGATTCGTCTAAGAAGTGATAGTCGGCACATAGGTCGATCATTAGATCTACTTTTGGTACTTGAGAGAGCTCATAGGAACGTAAGCCCTGTTCAGAGACGAGGAGGGTGTCGAATTGAGTTGGAATTTTCCCCATTTTTTCAGCGCTTGCGTGTACCTTTGTTGGAAAGAGCTCCTGCAATGTGTCTTTCACATGATCAATTCCAATTCCTTTTTTGGAAAGCGTTTTCTTATTGCAGGTGGGGCAATGTGTGGGGTGCCACATTTCTGTTTTACATGCAGGACAAATTAAGTCCTTTTCACGCACAAGCGGGAGCGCCCCACAATTTCCACAGGTAGGCAAGGCTCCACATGAACGACATTGAAAATGAGTTGCGACACCTTTTTTATTTAAGAAAAGGAGTACACGCTTCTTTTGCTCAAAAGCTTGCTCGATTGCCTCGAGTACGGGCGTCGACAGGTAGGGGTGCGGGCTCGGGTGTTTATTTAAATCAAGAAGCGTCGTTGTGGGCCATTGTTCTGGCTGGGTGATTTGTGAAAGGGCGCGCGTGTGGCCAATATAATATTGAACGGCGCCGTGCTGCTTCGCTAAAAGATGTCCCGCAAAACGAGTGTCGAGTCGAGGATTGCGTGGGAGGAATGAATAATCCGGATTCTCGGTATCGATAATAGTTACACTTGTGAGTTTATGAGCGGGCCAAAGGGATACCGTGCGTGTGCCGATGAGTACGCGCGTGTCGCCTTTTTTCCATGTGCGACACGCGCTTTGTTGGTCGTATACATTGGAAGCTCCCGTAATGAGCGTGCAAGGAATTTTACGCCCCAATTCTTGGTGCATAAAAGACGCAATGTCGTCGTTAGGACAAAGAATTAAATGTTGTCCTTTTGTTTGTATGCGATTCAAGACATGCAAGGGCCATGTGCCAAGTGAGTCCGCGATGATGGGTTCACTTTTTTGCGCACGCGCTCTTGTGATGTCATCGGGGTGGTATGTAAAAGGTGCGCGTGTTTGCACAAAACGCTTTGCAATCTTGCGGGAAGAAATAAAAGGAAACAGTTGCAAGAGAGAGGCGGGGGATTGGGCAAGAAGAAGCGCAATAGCATCAAGGCGGTCAAGATCTTTTTGTGATAATGCTTGTTTTTCAATCACGCGCCCAATCGTATCTATACGTGTAATGTCGCTTGTTTTATGAATTGCCCAAATCACGCCTGGCATGGCGAATCCTTTAAATTTAATTTCAACAAGATCGCCCGGTTTTTCATGGGTGCTGCAGATATAATCAAATGGACCGGCGAACGCAGGAAGGCGTCGCACGGGGTAGATTTTGGCGATCATAAGCGCCTTTTGGGTTACTGGTAAGAGGCTACAAAATATCCTACCCCAAATGGCGCTTCGTAGGAATGAGTTGTGTATTTTGTTTGGATTCCGTGCATTGCGCCAAAGAGTATGCAGATTTGAGCGTAAATGGACTGTGAGGCGTCTTGCACAAGCTTAGGGTCGAGATTGAGAAGCGACGATGCATTGCGATTGATCAAAATATGTTGAAGGTATTCGTCGAACTGCGCACCTTGCTTGGTGGCTGGATTTGGAGATTTGGCATTGAGTGCGTGTGAACCGTCTCCTGCGGCAAGTACAACGATATTTTTTGATGATTGCATGAGAATGTCTTGCAGGGCGCGTCCAAATTCATACAATGTTTTCGCGGGCACATTTTGTGGAGGGGCGATTGCTACAAGTTTTACGTGTGGGTTTTTCTTCAAAATAAAACTAAGAGGAATCGCCGAGGCGAAATTTAGCTTGTCGTGGGTATCGAGGGTAACGGCATGTCCTGCTATGCGTAGCGTACGCTGCAGTTGATCGATTAAAGAAAGATCTGGCGTTACCGAATCCTTCATGCTGAAATCACCAAATTCAGAAAGATCAAATTGAATTGGATCATGTATATGAATGAGCGCATGTGTTTCGTATACGAGCGGCTGATCTGAGATGAGTACAATGGTGTCGGGCTCACATGCATAAATATCGTCAGCCACTTTTTGAATTGCTTCGAGTGTTGTTTCGAGGGCAGACTTTACATCGGCTCCAATGCCGGAATGTAGGAGTGGGGAATGGGGCAGTACGGAAAAAAGCTTAATCATAGATTATTCCGCATCCGTAATGAGCTCACCATTTGCGTGAAGATTAAGGAACTCCGCGTCCACTGTTATGATATTACTTGCAGACCATCCAAATGCTGCAAACGCAGACTCAGAATCAATTTTACGCTTTTTTCCGTCAGACATAAGATATACGTCGGGGCTTTCGGCGGCTTTCACGAGATACCCATTGCCCATGCGCATAAGTCCACCATCTCGCAATTGGGTAAGCTCAGTGCTTGCAACCTTGTATACTGGGTAGCGCTTAAATTGCATATTTAACAAAGCGGGGTTGAGGTAGAATCGGTACCCATCTTCTAAATAATAGTAGCTACCACTTTCTGTAATTTTAACAAGGCGTCCTGTTGGGTACTGTGTGTATTTTGTGATGGTGTCGCCGTATGTATAGCCTTCAAGGTCGTCATACGATGCGTCTATAAGTTCATCTTCTTGGAATCCAAATTTACGGAATGATTCCTCGGAATCGAATGGGCGAACGGTATCGTCGACGATTAAGAAGCGCCCACCATTTACCATAAGGAGTGAGTAATTTGGATATTGAATTGCAATACCTGTTGGAATGCTATCGATAGTTGACTGTGAGACGATGGTAATAAGGCTTTCGTCGAAGCGACTGACGAGCACGCTGTAAGAAGTGATATGTCGCTTGGTTCCGTTTTGAATATAATAAACTTCAGGGCGCTCCGCTGATTTCATGAGTGCGCCATCGGGGTGATTAACTGAAAACCACTGATCCCAAAGCGAAGCAAATAATTTATTACCTGAAATATGTGGGGTATATGCATAGAGCGCTGCGGTCGCTGCATTTTCAGGAATCACGGTTTGACCGCTGACCTGAAGGGGGACTCCCGGACCATATTTGCCATAGGCGGTTCCGTCTTCTTCAATATCGGCTAGGTAGCCGTCAATAAACTGAGCAGCTGCTGAATTTACTTGTTTACCAAAACCTTTCCAACGCGCAATACGTGGATCGTCCATTGCACAATCATCACACACGGCATAGCCGGTTGCCCAATCCAATTGCTTTTCTGTCGGATCTTGTTCAGTAATCAGGCTCTGTTCTTTTTGTAAAAGCACAAGAAGTACTTTTGGATTGATTCCGTATCGTTGAGAAGATTCGTAAATAATTTCAGCGGCCGACTTTTTTTCTCCAGCAAAATCGAATGTTTCGTAAGTAGACAGGAAGCCTCGCCCTAAGAAGGATTGTACTGAATCTAAATTCATCGAAAAGCGGTCAACAAAAGTACTGTCCGAGATAATATTATTTGGATTGAAACTGAAAGCTTCTGCTTGTCGTGGGAAAAGGCCCGCTGCGACAAAAAGGAGCGTGAAAAGGTATTTTTTCATACGGTGACATTATACTAAAAATCCCCTCATACGGGAAGGGATTTTTAGCGGAGCACGAGGTATTACTTGGTTACAATGACGATTTTTTCGTTTTCGACGTCAATTTTGATTTTCTGGCCCTCTTTTACGTGATTGCTAATGATTTGCATGGCGAGTTCGTCTAAGATTTCTTGCTGAATCAATCGCTTGAGTGGGCGCGCTCCGTATTTTGGATCATATCCTTTTTTGGCGAGATATTCATGCGCTTTCTTGCTAACAGTAAGAGTTAGCATACGTTGCGTAAGTAGACGCTTCGCCAAAAGATCTAATTGAAGCTTTACGATATTTTCAATATCTTCCGCCTTGAGTCCATGGAAGAAAATTGTTTCGTCTACACGGTTAATGAATTCTGGCTTGAAGTGGTCGGTCAATTGCTTCAAGATTTTTTCCTTTAACTTATCTTCTTGTTTTGTGGGCACGTCGTCGGCGAATCCAATATCGGTCGCGGTGCTGGCATTGAGAATAGTGTCCGAACCGATATTCGAGGTCATAATGACGACCGTGTTCTTGAAGTTGATCTTGCGTCCCTTGGCATCAGTCACATGACCATCGTCTAATACTTGTAAGAGTAGATTGAAGATGTCTGGATGTGCCTTTTCAACTTCATCGAAAAGAATGACAGAGTAGGGGCGTCGGCGAATCTTTTCGGTAAGTTGTCCGGCTTCGTCGTATCCTACATATCCTGGAGGTGATCCGATAAGCTTGCTTACGGAATGCTTCTCCATATATTCGGACATATCGATGCGAATGAGCGAGTCTTCGTCGTCGAACATGAATTCGGCAAGTGCTTTTGCAAGTTCGGTTTTACCAACTCCTGTTGGACCGAGGAAAATGAATGAACCAATTGGGCGCCGTTCTTCGGAAATGCCTGCACGAGAACGGCGCAGCGCATTAGAAACAGCTTTTACCGCTTCTTCTTGGCCAATCACGCGTTTTGAAAGGTTCGCTTCCATGTGTGTAAGCTTTTCCATTTCACTTTGAAGCATTTTAGAAACAGGGATATGCGTCCAACGTGCAACAATCGTGGCAATTTCTTCTTCAGAAATATTTTCCTTAAGAAGTCCACGTTCCTCTTGGAAAGTACGTAAATTTTCTTGGGCGACGCGTAGCTCTTCGCGTTTTTTTGGAATCACTCCGTAACGAATCTCGGCAACGCGCTGTAGATCACCTTTGCGTTCTTCAATTTCGGCTTCATTAGAAGATTTATCAATATCGTCTTTGAGTGTTTGAATTTGGCGAATAAGTTCTTTTTCATTTTTCCAACGTAATTCCAAATCACTTGAAAGTTCTTTAGAGTCCGCAATTGCTTTTTCGATTTCCTTAATGCGCGCTTTGCTCGCCTTGGTTTCTTCTTTCAAGAGTGATTGTCTCTCAATTTCAAGACGCATTTGTTCGCGCTTCAAGCGATCGAGTTCTTCGGGCATCGAATCAATTTGCATACGAAGAGCGGCGGCTGCTTCGTCGATCAAGTCAATTGCTTTGTCTGGCAGGAAGCGATCAGAAATATAACGGTCAGAAAGTTTTACGGCCGTAAGAATTGCTTCGTCAGAAATGCGTACCCCGTGATGGATTTCGTATTTTTCTTTAATCCCACGCAAAATAGCAATCGTATCTTCAACAGATGGTTCATTAACCACTACAGGCTGGAATCGACGTTCGAGCGCCGCGTCTTTTTCGATATATTTTTGATATTCCTTGGTGGTTGTAGCGCCAACGACGCGCAATTCGCCACGCGCAAGTGCTGGCTTTAACAAGTTGGATGCATCCATTGGAGATTCGTCGCCTTTGCCGGCTCCAACGAGCGTGTGTAATTCGTCGATAAACAAAATCACGTTGCCATTTGATTTTTCAACTTCTTTGATTACAGCTTTGAGACGTTCTTCGAATTCACCGCGGAATTTTGTTCCTGCAATGAGTGCTCCCAAATCAAGGGACATTACTTCTTTGTTCTTGAGTGTTTCTGGCGCGTCACCTGACGCAATACGTTGCGCGAGACCTTCGGCAACAGCCGTTTTTCCAACACCCGCTTCACCCACAAGAACCGGATTGTTTTTTGTACGACGCGAAAGAATTTGCATGACGCGACGAATTTCTTCTTCGCGACCAATGATCGGATCGATTTTTCCAAGGCGCGCGCGTTCGGTTATATTGATCGCATACTTTTCAAGTGCCTGAAACTTCGCTTCTGGTTCAACAGAATCGATTTTTTGATTTCCGCGTACATCTTTAAGTGCCACCATGACTTTTGCTTCGGTGAGCTGATGTGCTGCAAGAAGTTTTCCAACGAAACGGTCTTCTAAAAGAGCTAAAAGCAAATGTTCTGTAGAAATATATTCGTCTCCAAATGCTTTTGCTTTGTCGGAAGATCCTTTCAATACTTTTGCGAGTTGTGGGGTCAAGAGTACTTGTCCAATTCCGCCCACTTCAAATTCGCTCGATTTAGGTGCTTGGTCGAGTAAAATATTAACATCGCGTTTGAGCGCCTGAAGATTGATGGTGAGCTTATTCAAAATAGTAATCACAATCCCGTCCTCTTGCATGAAAAGGGAAGCGAGGAGGTGGATTGGTTCAATGCCCTGTTGGCCATTTTCATTCGCAAGGAATTGGGCGTGCTGAATGGCTTCTTGAGATTTTGTTGTGAAGTTATTTGGCAGCATAATAGGTATATAGTTGAAAGTGTGGCCGTATTAGCACTCTCCATTATAGACTGCTAATAATATTCGTCAAGGTACTACAAATAGGGTACTATTGGCCCATGTCTTTTATCCGGTCAATATTCGCGATTGCGGTCGTTTTAACAGCCCATGCGCGTGGAATGGTGGGGGTGTATTGGCTTTATTATTGGTACGATATCCCGGTGCATTTTTTGGGTGGAGTAGCAGCCGGAGCGCTAGGGCTTGATATTTGGTATTTTTTCGTATCCGACCTTCACATGGCGAAAACGTGGATGCGTCCATGGATGATCCGATTTTTATTCGTCATGGGGATTACGGGCTTGATCGGTATTGGCTGGGAATTGCATGAATTCGTGCTTGATTTTGCGCGTAGCATTGTGCACGGAGTAAAGATTGTACGTCAGCCTAGTATTGCAGATACGATGTTGGATTTCGTCATGGATCTTGCGGGAGGATTTTTAGCATATGTCATTTTCGCAAGAAAAAAATCGTAAAGATATTTTAGGCATTGGCGTTGATGATATTTCAACCGAGCACATGCGTGAACTTTTCCGTTCGTGGATTAGTGAGCTTGCTTTTGTGAGTATTGTGACGCCAAATCCTGAATTTGTTTTATTGTCATACAAAAATGATTCGTGGAAAGAAATAATTCAGCGCGCAACACTTTCTTTACCTGACGGAGTAGGTTTGCAGTTTGCGAGCATGGCGCTCACCGGAAAACAAATTGAACACAGACAAACAGGAGTGGATGCTGTAAAAGAATTGTGTACCGCAATAAATGAAAGAGGAGGCAAAGTATTGTTGGTGGGGGACGATGAGCATGGGGATCATGGACTGGGAGCGCTCGGGATTGCGCGTAAAATGCTCGAACTCATGTATCCACAAATACATTTTATGAGTGTGGACCCGGGGCGTCTTGCACGTGCAGAATTTCCTATCGATCTTGTGCGGCGCGCATGTGACGAACAATTAACGGCAGTATTCGTTGCTCTTCCAATGCCCTTTCAATTGAATGCGATTGAACTACATGAACGCCTTGGGTTCAAGGGAATTGTCATGGGCATAGGCGGCGCACTCGATATGATGAGTGGCATTATGCCTCGTGCGCCACGGTCATGGCAGAATATGGGTCTTGAATGGTTATGGCGCTTTTCGCATGAGCCACGACGCTATAAACGCATGTACCGTGCGCTCATTGTTTTCCCTTGCACGATTGCTTACACTGTTTATCACCAAGGAAATTTATTAGCAGCTATAAAACGAGTTACGATTTACCTTATTACACGAACATATGTCAGAAATTAGAACACGTATCGCACCTTCGCCTACCGGCTACATGCACATTGGTACTTTGCGTACGGTGCTTTGGAATTATTATATGGCACGCCAAAGTGGTGGGACATTCTTTATTCGTATTGAAGATACCGACCAAGAGCGCTTTGTGCCCGGTTCAATCGAAGCGCTTTTGAAAGCCTTGCAACAAATGGGAGTTGATTGGGACGAGGGTCCTGTTTTGAATGCAGACGGAACGCTTGGTGAAAAAGGGGAGCACGGTCCTTATACGCAAACAAAGCGCATTGATATCTACACGAAGTACGCGAATCAGCTTTTGGAACAGGGAGACGCATATCATTGTTTTTGTACTGCGGAACGTTTAACGCAAATGCGTGAGTCCCAACAGGCAACAAAGCAAACGCCAAAATATGATCGTCATTGTTTGAAGTTGTCGCCCGAAGAAGTGAAGGCGAGAATTGCCGCGTTGCAACCTGGCGACGCCCATGTTATTCGTATGCGCATTCCAGAAGGTCTTTCTGAATTTGCAGATGCAATTCGAGGAAAAATTAGTTTTAATAATGCCGACGTAGACGATCAGGTGATTGTGAAAAGTAATGGAATTCCTACCTATCACTTGGCGGTTGTGGTGGACGACTACCTTATGAAAACGTCTCATGTACTGCGCGGTGAAGAGTGGCTTTCTTCAACACCAAAGCAAATCATTCTTTGTAATATGCTGAGCATTCCAATGCCTGTGTATGCGCATGTGCCATTATTACTAAATCCAGATAAGACGAAGCTTTCAAAGCGTAAGGGTGATGTTTCGATTGAAAGTTATCTTCAAAAAGGATATTTACCAGAAACACTTAAGAATTTTCTTGGGACGCTTGGATTTAATCCAACAGGAGATCGTGAAATATATACGCAACAAGAATTGATTCAGCTTTTTGATATTAGCAAAGTGAATCGCGCAGGAGCGGTCGTGAATGTAGAAAAGTTAGACTGGATGAATGCACAGTACATGAAGACTATGGGGGACGACGCGTATCTAAAAGCGCTCGCGGAATTTATAGGTGCCGAGCTTTCGGAATTAGATAAGAGAATTGCGCTCGTAGAAAAACAACGTGCGAATACATTGGTGCAGGTTGCGGAGGCAGTAAGAGCGGGTCTTGCGTTTAATGAATCATATGACGCGCAAATTCTTGTATGGAAAAAGGCTGATGCTGCGGATAGTCTTGCGCAATTAAAGGGTATTCAAGAATTGATTAGTGGGGGAGCGGGGGAGTCTATTGCAGCGATTGAAGCAACTATCAAGGCATATATTGAAAAAAACGGATTACAAAATGGAAATGTTCTTTGGCCACTACGTGTTTCTTTGTCTAGCGCAGAAAAGAGCCTTAGCCCATTTGAACTACTTTGGATCTTGCCACTTGATGAATCTACGCGTCGCATAGCGCTTGCCATTCAAAAACTCGAAAGTTTGGTATAATGGGTTCATGAGGAAAATTGCTGTCATTTTCCTGGTTCTGATAACCGTGCTTTCTCCGGGATTCATTGTATTTGCAAAGACAACGGATGACCTTCAAGACGAGCTCAATATTCGTAAAGCAGAAATCGATTCTGTTAATTCTAAGATTACAGATTATCAGAAACGTCTTCAAGAACTATCAAATCGTCAGTCAGGCCTTCAAAAAGACGTTGCGATTATTTCGAATGATGTTGAAATCGCACAGTTAGACGTTGAGGCAATTGAATTAACAATCGACGCACAGCGTTTGCAGGTTGAAATTCTTGAACGTCAGGTGCGTGAAGTAACTTCTCACTTGAAGCGTCAAAAATTGTATTTGCGTGACCTTATTGTGCAAATGCATCGCTCGCAAGAAGCAACGCCTGTACAAGTGGTTTTTTCGGCGACAGGCATGCATGAAGCATTGTCGTCTCTTGAACATTTAGAAACGCTTAGTGGACGATTAGATTCGCAATTAGAAGATACGCGTACCTTGCGTAGTGACTTGCAGTCTCGTCAGGCAACACAACAGGAAAAGGTGGAGGACCTAGAAGATTTAGGAGCGGAGTTGAATGCACGTATTTTAATCTTGGAGCAACGTAAGCATGCGGTGGATATACTACTGCAAGAGACGAATAGTTCTGAGGCGCAGTATCGCGTGCTCATGAGCGAATCGCGCCAAGAACAGCAAGCGATCACGTCACGGATCTTGGGCATTCAAGACGAAATCCAAAAGCGCATTCGTGAAGAAAGTGGGTCTACGGAAGAAGAGAGCGATCAGACAACCATTACGTCCCCACTGAAATCATATATTGTTACTGCTACATTCCGTGACCCTACGTATCCGTTTAGAAATGTACAAGAGCATACGGGGCTCGATATGGCAGCGCCAATGGGTACGCCTATTTACGCAGCAGCACCGGGTGTGGTGTCTTGGGTGCGTCCTGGAAATAAGGGTTACGGGAATTATGTGATGATCATTCACGATAATGGGCTTTCAACACTGTACGGGCACATGAGTGCCTTTGCGACATCACAAGATAAGTATGTTGCAAGAGGGGAGTTGATTGGATATGTGGGAAGTACTGGGTTTTCAACGGGACCTCACTTGCACTTTGAAGTACGTTTGAATGGTGTGCCGGTAAATCCACAAGCATACATCCAATAGAGCGGGAACAATTTCATTTTACGACACAAGAAAAATGGGGGAGTGGTAGCGAGGGAAGGAGACTTTCTTCCGCAGTGGCCACTCTCCTTTTTTGTGCGTGAATTCTAAGAGTGATAGATTAGCTTTTTAGAAATGAATTATTCTTAGCTACAATCTAAACTTATTATAATGTATATAGTAACTATGGGCGTGCATTCTTAAGGAGTAAAAATGAGCGTCTAACCCAGGGCGACGGATTCAGACAGGTGGCACAGATGGGCCTCCTATCGCTTAAAAATAACCTGATGCGTCGTATAAGATATATTGTGCGACACATGTATTATTACAATCTGGTCCACGTATACCTTCTCTTTCTTGTGTTAAAAAGTAACCGTCTAGCATGCTCTCGCATTGCTCTTCGATTGCTATCTCTTGTGCTCTGTTTGTGACTCCTTGGCGAGCTATGACCACTGTGTGCGTTTAATGTATGACCAAATGAGCGGACTTCTGGGAGGGTCGATTTCCGGTTTTGATAAACTAACCTATCCCCCATCATGGCTCAAAAAACTGGAGTGTCGTAAAATTACTTCACGTATGCACGACCCTCGAATCGTATGTCGATAGAAGTGTAGGGTGTGGCTTTTAGTTGGATCTCACGCTTCACGGTACTGAGTCGATCAATCTGTGCCTTGGGTGGAGTGAGTAAATCATATAAAACGGTATACCCTTCTCGCATGGTTACCTGCCCCCATGTGTAGGTATCGTCTGAAATGATATGTAAGAGCGGATGTTCTCCTGCATGAATTAATGAGTCATGCATTTCTTTAATCGCAATAAGGGCCGGAAATACCTTTTCTATAGCTACGGCTTGGTTGCCAAATTCAATGATGGGCGTGTCTTTGTAAAACAATGGTGCGCTGATCGGTGCATTGTTGATAACAGATCCTGTGTACGCGATCTCTTCGTCTGTGAGCGTGCGCACGAAGTTACCCTGTAAGTCGTAAAGCGCCCAAGTATTCATTGCATGAACGAGTCCGCCTTGGGCGCGTTCAGTAACGGTAATTGATAAAGAGCGTTTTTGTTGCGTTACTTCAATTGAGGCAAAAGAATACGCAGAGAGCGCTTCATGGATAAATGTTTCCTTGCGTCGTAAAATATGCAGGCGTGAGATACCGAGTAATGTATCTTCGCGTCCTTTGGTCCAGACATCGTTTAGAATCGTGTCGCGTGAAATTGTTTCAAGGCCGTCTATTTCGATATGTGCAATAAAGAAAAAGGGGCGCGTAAAAAACCATCCCGCTCCCCCGCTGAGCACTGTGAATAAAAAGATCCAAGCAAACAGACGTAGTTTACTTGGTCTTTTTTTGGACTTAAATAAATCATTCTCAAATGAGCGATTTGCTTGGTATGAATTGCCGACACTTCTTTTGAGGGTGATTCGATGCGGCACAAGCCGAGGGAGGAATTATGACAAGATATCGCTTCCAAAGTACGGAACAAGAGCGGCGGGAATACGAATGCTGCCGTCTGCCTGTTGGTGATTCTCCATGAGCGCCGCCATTGTGCGCCCAATAGCGAACACGGTTCCATTGAGTGTGTGCACGAAGCTATTTCCGCCATTGGCGTCGCGATAACGTGTGTTTAAACGACGTGCTTGGAAATCGGTCGTAGTACTGCATGAATGTGTTTCGCGATACATTTGCTGTGTTGGCACCCACGCTTCAATGTCGAATTTACGCGCTGCGGGAAGTCCTAGGTCGCCCGTAACCATTTTAATGAGCTGATATGGAATCTCGAGCGCCTGCATGAGGTTTTCTTCAATTGAAAGAATGAGTTCATGTTCACGATCGCCGTCTTCTGGTTTTACGAAGCTAAACATTTCGATTTTATCGAATTGGTGAACACGCAAAATTCCTTTGGTGTCCTTTCCGTATGTTCCTGCTTCGCGGCGGTAGCATGGTGAGTATCCAACATAGCGCTTAGGAAGTTCTTCCGCTGTAAGGATTTCATCCATGTGCATTGGTCCAAGTGCTTGTTCGGCGGTTCCAATTAAATACATATTGTCTTTTGGAAGATAATAGATTTCGTCATGTCCGCCATGTTCTAGGTATCCCATGGCACGCATGGCGCGAGCGCTTACCATATGAGGCACAATGGTAGGTTCAAAACCATGTTCTGCAAGCTTATCAAAAGCAAAGCGTACCAATGCCATTTGTAACAAAACACCCTTCCCTTTTAAGTACATGAAACGTGCGCCAGATACTTTTGCTGCGCGCTCTTTATCGATAATCCCCAAGGCTACTCCAAGGTCTTCATGGTCTTTTGGTTCAAAATCAAATACGCGCTTTTCTCCCACGTAGCGAAGAATTTCATTTTCTGTATCGCTCTTCCCTACTTTTACGTCAGGTAGTGATGGATTTGGGATTTTATACAATAGTTCTTGAAGTTCTTCTTCAATCGGGGTACGGCGATCACGAAGTGATTTTTCACGTTCTGTGAAATCGCGCATTTCTAAAATACGCTTTTGACGTTCAGGTTCTTGTGCATTCGCAATCTCTTTTGAAGCCGCATTTTTTTGAGCGGCGATATCTTCAATTTCCTGTGTAAGAGCGCGATTTTGACGATCTAAATCTAAAATTCGGTCCATGTCGATTTCGACATTTTTAGCAGCCGCTGACGCCTTAATGCTTGCGCCGTGTTCTCGAATAATATTAAGATCGATCATAAAGTAATGAGGATTTATAGAGTTGAGGGTGGTGCGCATCGAGCGTAAGAACTGGTATGTCCATTTTATGCTCTTTTAACCAGGCGAGCAAATGTTCACGGAGCGCTTCTTGGTCGTATCCGGTAAAGATGCAATCGGGCTTTTCATTCAAAATACACTGATATCCGTTGCCTCCGACGCTTTCGCATACTGTTGAAACTAGGCCAGAGTCGAACAGTGCTTTCTTACGAATATCGAAAGATTCCTTTGGATTTACTTTTTTGAACGTAAGAATGGTTTCGTCTGTCGCAAGCGCTACCACTAAAGAATTGGTTTGATTCTTGGCTTGGCGCAAGAGGTCTTTGTGTCCTTCGTGTAAACCGTCAAATGATCCAAAGAGAAGGCCTTTGTCGAACATATTAGTTTTCTTCTTTTGGCTTGAGCGTTGGGAACAGGATCACCTCTTTGAGATTCGCACTTCCGGTAAGAAGCATGATGAAACGATCAATTCCAAGTCCGTATCCGGCGGCTGGAGGCATTCCGTGCGACAATGCGTTCAAGTAGTCTTCGTCAATGCGTTGCGCTTCTACGCTTCCACGGTCACGAAGCGCCTCTTGTTCCATAAAGCGGTCTCGTTGTTCGCGTGGGTCATTAAGCTCATTAAAAGCATTCCATACTTCAATTCCGGCAACAACTAATTGTGCGCCAGCACTGTAATGAGGATTGTCTTCACGACGTTTTGCGAGTGGCTTCATGGCTGCTGGATAATCAACCACAAATGTTGGTTGAATAATGCGCGAGCGCACAGCGTGTTTGTAAAGCGTGTCGAGTACATCGGCATAACCAATACAGCCTGCGGTTGGAATCCCCTTCCCTTCGATTGCTTTCAAAAGGGATTCTTCATCTGGACATTTATCGATATCAATTTGTGCATATTCCAACACAAGGTCACGGAAAGAAGCGCGTTCAATTTTCGCAAAGTTTAATTCCTGTTCATTAAAGATAACGGTGGGAGATGGGAGAATTTTCACGATGCGTGCAATAAGTCTTTCAAGATGTTCCATTAAATCTTCAACTGTCGCATATGCCCAGTACAATTCAATCTGAGTGAATTCTGGATTGTGCTGAGGGCTAATTCCTTCATTTCTAAAACAGCGTGCGTATTCGTAGATTTTTTCAAATCCTCCAACAAGCAAACGCTTTAAGTACAGTTCTGGCGCAATGCGAAGGTAAAAATCATGGTCGAGCGCGTCGTGGTGCGTAATAAAAGGCGCAGCGGTTGTTCCACCGGCGATTGGTTGAAGCATGGGAGTGTCTACTTCCAAAAATCCTTCTTCTTTCAAGAAGTCGCGCATTTCACCAACGATTAATGAACGAAGTCGCGCGATGCGGAATGATTCTTCATTACTTGCAAGATCTAAGTAACGCTGGCGATAACGCTTTTCAGTGTCGGTAAGTCCATGCCACTTTTCTGGTAATGGAAGAAGTGATTTAGACGCTAATGTATACTCACTTGCGTCGAGTGACGGTTCACCCTTTTTAGTTTTGAATGGGGTTCCAGTAAAAGAGAAGAAGTCGCCTAGGTCAGCTACGGAGAAGAAACGAGTGTATGATTCTTCGCCGAGTACATCTTTGTGAAGGGCTACTTGAAAAATACCGCTTTCGTCGCGTAGACGAATAAATGTGAGCCCACCGAATTGGCGTAGACCAATGATGCGACCAGCAACAGTGATCTTGGTGGAAGTGTCGTCCGATTCTGCAATAGCATGCGCTTGAATACAAGAGTGCGTCTTGCGAATGGTAGCCGGAAATGGTGCCATGCCTTCGCTTTGTGCATGAGCAAGACGCTCGTGACGCATTTGTTCTTCAGATTGCATATAGATTACAGAAGTTTAAGAATGGTATAAGTTGTGGTGCTTGTAGGCATGGTGAGCTCAATGGTGTCCCCTTCTTTTTTTCCAAAAAAGAGTTTTCCAATTGGTGAATCATTACTGATCTTTCCAGCCATTGGATCGGCTTCCGAAAATCCAACCATGGAGAAGGTTTTTTCTTCCCCTGTTCCCGTTTTAACGGTGAATGTGGATCCAACTTGAATTGACTGATCTTTATCGTCTTTTTCGGTGATAACGGCACGACTGATAAAATCGCGCAAATAAATAATGCGCGTTTCATTAATTGCCTGCTGTTCTTTTGATTCCTGATATTCAAAATTTTCAGAAATATCACCCTGATCTTTGGCATTTCCAATTTTTTCGGCGATTTCTCTACGCAAAACACGCTCGCGGTGAACGAGTTCTTCTTTGAGCTTTTCGAGGCCTTCTTCTGATACGTAATGTGTTCCAAACATAGAAATAAACAAGCCCACACGAGGTGGTTTCCTACAGTGTACCTATATCATTATTTTCGTCAAACCAGAAGCGTAATACGTCATATATGATAGGCACCGCGGCATAACCGGTTTTGTCTTCTTCTACGAGTACCGCAAAAGCAACCTCGGGATTTTCATAAGGGGCATACCCAATAAACCAAGAGTGATTCGCCTTTCCATTAGACCATTGTGCGGTACCGGTTTTACCCGCAGAGGTCACTGGGAGCGGCTGGAGGGTTTTGGCAGTACCTACAAGTACGGTTTGACGCATGGCATCTTGAATGATTTTAGCGGTCTCTTCTGGAATAATGCGCGTTGAGATGATTTGAGTATCTGTGAGTAAATGTGGAGTCACAAGATTTCCACCATTTGCAAAAACAGATGCGACGCGCGCCATTTGAAGTGGTGTTACAAGCACATCCCCTTGCCCAATAGAAACATTGTAGGTGTCTCCTACATACCAACGCTCCCCTTTTTCTTCTAATTTCCATTCGGGAGATGGTAGGAATCCTTCTTCTTCCCCGCTTTGATCGATACCGGTTTTTTCAGCGAGTCCAAAGAGGCGTGCGTATTGCATGAGACGGTCAATACCGAGTCCTTCAAAGGTATCATACCCTCCTCCAACGAAATAGAAAAAAGTATTCACGGATTCTGCGATTGCGCGATACACATTCGTCTGACCGTGCCCACCCGCTTTCCAGTCTGGAAAAAACCATGGCCCCACTTGAATACCACCATTCGAAAGGAATGAGGTTGTAGGTGTAATAACGCCCTCAATGAGCGCGGCAGCGGCATAAAGCGGTTTAATTGTGGAACCGGCAGGGTATGCTCCGCTAATTGCGCGGTGAAATAATGGGCGGTCTGGGTCGTCTAAGAGCGCTTTATAACCCCCCGGCGTTTGATTGATAAAAATATTTGCGTCATATGCGGGCCATGACACGAGTGCAAGTACGGCCCCTGTTTTTGGATCCATAATGACAACAGAAGCACGATTGTGCCCCACAGCGGGTAGGCGTTTTTTTAGTACAGATTCAATCTGTGACTGTAGGGAGACGTCCAGTGTGAGTTTTACTTCTTCGCCAGGTATCGGATTTGCAATACTGGCAATACGTTGTACTTCATTCTTTGCGTTTACTTCGATTTGTTTTTTGCCGGGTGTCCCGCGTAATTTTTCTTCATAAAAACGTTCCAATCCATTTTGTCCAATAAAGTCGATTAAGCGATAGGATTTACTGCGATACGCTGCATATTGTTCTTCACTAATATTTCCAATATATCCAAGTACATGTGAAAGTGAAGGAACGCGGTCTGTGATATAAGAACGTTTATTAATTGCTTCGACGGTGTATTCAGGATAACGGTCATTCCACGCAAGGAGCGTCATGGCGGTATTGTGGTTGATATTTTTTGAAATAGAATAGGAGTCCAGTTGCTTGTCTTCAACAAAATCAGTAGCAAATGGAAGGCCGGTTACTTGTGTAACCATGCTCTTCACTTCGGTTTTGCGCGTTTCGCTTTGTTCAAAATAAAGACTATTTAAAAAGAGTTGGAAAGAAGGCGTATTGTAGGCAAGTAACACACCTTGGCGGTCCGTGATTTCTCCTCGTGCGGCTGGAATGATTGTTTCGCGTACACGGTTATTGGTCGCGAGTAAAAAATATTCTTTTCCGTGTAAAATTTGCAAGTTGCCGAGCTGGGCGAGGCAGATAAGGAATCCAATAATCAAAATAAAGAAGCTACGTGCATGAACGCGCGTATTACGCACGCGACTCCCCGTTTGACTTCCCCGTTTTGTTTCAAAAGAAAAAAGAGAATCGTCAACATCGCTGCGACTACTGAGGTCATCAATGGAGTGCGTAGCTGCAAAAAAAGATTGTTTTTTTGATCGGCTCATATGGTAGACAGGAAACTTCGTGTGCGTAGCGGGAAAAGGGTTTTTACTAAGAAGAGGAAAAGGAAGGAGAAGATAAAGTGCATCATCGCTCTTTGCCAAGTACTTTGAAAAAGAACTGCAGTAGAAATAGCAAAGGTACAAGACATTAATCCCGCATAGAGCAAGTAGCTAGAAAAAGAACGGGCTCCCAAGAGACTTTGTGTAAGGAAATAGGCAGCGGCGATGTGGGCTGCATAAATGAAGGACAATAGTAGTGGCGCCTGTGTCATGGAAAATGGAAGGAGTAATACGAATAGAAAAAGACCCAAAAGCCACTGTGTGCGTACTTGATACAAAAAAGCGAGTAGTAACAAAAATGAGATGTGTAAAGAAGTCTCGGTCGTAAATAGTCCTGGAAGTAGGGCTGTTTCCAGGAAAAAAAGACTAAGGATAAAGAAAATAAAATGGGGTAAGGGCATAGTTACAGTACAAGTACTGAAATAAGATCACGTGCGTCAACAAGGGGCTCCACGAGCACTTGCTTGAACGCTGCATTTTCGGGTTCTGTAATTTCACTTACTTTTCCAATGGGAAGTCCGGCCGGGTAGCGCCCTTCAATTCCCGTGGTAACCACAAGTAGGTCTGTTTGCAGGTCGGTATCAATTGGGACAAAGGAAAGATTTAAGTGAAAGCCAGACTTCCCTTCAATAAGCCCTTCGGTATTACGTGTGCTGAGTACTTTAACCGGAATAGATGAGCGACTGTCTTGAAGTAGGCGCACAGTTGCCATGTGCTCGCTGGCAGCGTCGATAATGCCAATCAAATACCCTTCGGGACTTGTTACAATATCGTCTTTTTCGACCCCATCTTTAGTGCCGCTATTAATACGCAAAATGTGTTGCGAAGATGATGTTGATTTTGTAATTACGTAGGCGGTTTGCGCAGTGGCAAAGATACTTGGTTGTACGGCGATTGTTGCAATTGCGCTGCGAAGTTCGGTATTTTCCTGCAAAAGTAAGTCTTGTTGGGCGCGCAGTGTGTGTAGTTCAGTTACTTCGGATTCTAATTCTTGAATGCGTGTTTGCATGGTGCCCTTCTTGAACAATACAAATTCTAGTCCTTTTTGAATACCGTTCCCTGTTGCGTAGAGTTGGCTTTGGAAAAAAGTACGCGTATTAGCAAAAATCCCAAATGAAAAAAGAAGAAAGATCAAAATGGTAGCGGCGATATAATTGCGCGCTTCTTTTGGAGAGAAGGAAGAAAAGCGAGAAAAGATGCTCATGAGTCAAATGAAATAGGAGTATTTGCGGTAGATGGTAATGCTACTTGCGCGAGGAGATCTTTGTTTTCAAGTAAGATTCCGGTTCCGCGTGCGACACAAGTGAGCGGATCGTCGGCAATGCGTACGGGTACTTCTGCATGGGCTGAAATAAGCTGGTCGATTCCTTTTAGGAGCGCACCTCCCCCGATCAGTACGACACCGCGTTCGTAAATATCGGCCACAAGTTCTGGTGGAGTTGATTCAAGGGTCACTTTAATTGCATGCGAAATAGAACGAAGTGAACGCAGAATTGATTCGCGCACTTGGCCGTCATTAATTTCAATTTCTTTAGGTAAGCCGGTAACGAGGTCGCGGCCGCGCATAGGAATAGTGAGCTTGTCGGGTAATTCAATAGCGCTTCCAATACGGTGTTTGATTTGTTCAGCTACCTTTTCACCAATAAGCAAATTGAATACGTCTTTTGCATAGTTCATGATATTCTTGGTCATTTCGTCGCCGGCGATGGTGAGCGATTTCCAGGTAACGACACCATTAAGTGAGACGACGGCGACTTCGGTTTTACCTCCCCCAATGTCTACGATCATATTCCCTACCGCTTCGGTAATTGGCAGGCGGGCGCCGAGTGCACCAAGAATGGCATTTTGCACCAAATGAACTTTGCGAGCGCCCGCCGCAAGCGTAGCGTCTTCAACCGCTTTGCGCTCAACTTCTGTAATTTCTAAAGGCACTCCGGTAATCACCTCTGGCCGCGGAACGAGTGAAAAATGTTCCTCGTGAATTTTATCAATAAAATATTTGAGCATTTTTTCGGTGATTTCAAAATCCGAAATAATCCCTTTCGCGAGCGGTTTGGTGATCACGAGGTGCGGAGGCGTCTTTCCCATCATGTCTTTGGCTGAGTGCCCCACCCCAATAATTTGATTGGTGCGTTCGTTAATGGCCACAAGAGACGGTTCGTCGATCACAATCCCCTTTTGTGTAACATAAATGCGGGTATTAGAAGTACCTAGATCGATACCGATATCTTCCGAAAAA
>CAYPYH010000002.1:28560-37732 GCA_964415145.1 uncultured Gammaproteobacteria bacterium | reverse complement strand
CATTGTAGCCAGAAGGCGACTGCGTACCGACTACCACCTTGTCATGGAAGTCTTTGATATTTTGAGCACCCGCATACGTACACGCTGACCGCAAACCTGCGCACACAGTGTCTAAAATATCTTCCGCACTTTCTTCCCCCTTCTTTAAATACATGCGTGAAGAACTAATCCCTTCTTCGAAATACGCGCGTTGCGCTAAGACGAATTCATCCATGCCCTCATTGCGCCCCAAGACCGCACGTGTAGACGCCATACCGTGGTGTGACTTGTAGGGACGTCCCTGTTCGTCGAATAAAATGTCCGCTGGGCTTTCATAAGTTCCCGCAAACCAAGAACCAAACATTGCCGAGTCAGCTCCGGCCGCAAGCGCTAAAGCAACATCACGTCCATGACGAATACCTCCGTCGGCCCACACATGCGCCCCAAGCGCTTTCGCGGCCGCAGACGCTTCAAGTACCGCACTGAACTGCGGCCGCCCCACACCGGTTGCCATTCGCGTGCTACACATCGCACCTGGCCCCACGCCCACTTTAATAATATTGGCTCCTGCATTCACAAGTGCCGTCGCCGCTTCTCCCGTCACCACATTTCCTGCCACAAGCGGCATGGCTGGACCCATAAGCGCACGCGCTTCTTTTACCGCATCTAACATTTGCTGCTGGTAACCATGCGCTGTGTCGAGCACAATCACATCCACCCCCATGGCAATTAATTGTGGAACTACTTCTTTTACTTTACGCGCACCCACAGCGACTGCAGTGAGTAATTCCCCCTTCGCATTAAGCGCCGGTTTATACATCGACGCACGTACGCAGCCCGGCTTGGTAACCACGCCCAACAATTTCCCTTGTGCGTCCACAACCGGCGCCAAACGTACACGTTGTCTTGTAAGGAAATCGAATATTTCACGTGGGCCAGCAAACTCGCCATCTTTCACCGCCACAAGTTCACGGACCATCGCTTTTGCAATGGGCGTATGCTTGTCGCGTCCTTCCGCATCTCTTTCAGTAAAAATCCCTACCGGTTCTTGACGATCATTTACCACAATAACCGCGCCGTGCGCGCGTTTATAAATCAAGTTAAGCGCTGTTTGCATCGATTCTTGCTCGTCTAGCACTACCGGTGTTTCGTACACATGGTGTCGAGACTTCACATATGCAACAATTTCCGAAATACGCTCAAGCGCGTAATCTTGAGGCAAAATCACCAATCCCCCACGTCTTGCAACCGTTTCGGCCATGCGGCGTCCCGCTGCTGCGGTCATATTGGCAACCACCACCGGGATTTGCATACCGGGCACGCCATATGGCGCAATATCCACGCTCGTTCGACTCGCAATACCTGAATACTGTGGAACCATGAACACTTCCTCATATGTAAGCTCCTTTTCTAAGTCTGTTGAATGTAAAAAACGCATACTAATGTAGTTTACTCTTCTTTACGGAAATGCCCAGAGCTGGATTTGACGCATTTACGGAGCCATGTTACAAAATAAGCAACAACTTAAGACGTATCTAGAGTTCAGCGATGTAAAGGGATTTGGCCCGATGCGCTGACCGCAACCTACTTTGACCAGTAAGGTGCGAAAACCAACCCACTTGTGGGAATGATGTGCTCGTTTCGGATACGTCGTCACTTTTAACTGACGACGTTTTCTATTCCGAAATTTCAACATCCTTCTCAATTTTGGGAAGGATGATGCGCCCAGAGGCTACCATGACAAGTTCCGAATGGACCGAGGAAGATGAGAAAATAATGCGCGCAGCCCACGCACGTTTTCTTGCGAAGCGAGCAGCCCTTGAAGCATCGTGGACACCTGAGCAGCGCGCTGCATACGAAGCACAAAGAGAAGCATCTCGTCGCGAAGTGGAACGCTGGAATGCGCTCTCACCCGAGGAAAAAGAAGTAGAACTCGTCGAGCGGCGCCGTAAGGAAGAGGAATTTTGGGAGAGTGCCAAGTTGAGCGAAGACGACCCTCGCTTCGACGAGATTATGGCGCCCTGGGTGGCCTGCAACTTAGCATGCGCCTTGGTAAGCCGCGCTTTCCAGAAGGACGGAAAACTTAATCGTCGCACCCGCAAGCAGATCGAACACAAGATCTACACCCTACTGCGCAAGACGACTGAGACCAAGGGCATCAAGAAGCTCAAGGTACGAATCTCCTTTCAGAAGAACGATCCTTCGCAAGGCGGACTTCGCGGCGCCATAAACAGAGTCTTAAGTGCGTATACCGCCGTACTCCTAGCCTGGGACGCGGAGGATGCTAGGAATTACACACTGCGCGCTGGACTCCCTGCATCCACTCAGTAAACACATTCGCCACCCGTCACTCGGGTGGCACTTTTATTCACACAGAATGAGTTTTTCAACCAATTCCCTCAAACACAAAACCGCTCCTTGCGGAGCGGCCCCATGTGCACCGAAGTGCGAAATCATTATTTCAAAGTAACAGTTGCACCAGCGGCTTCAAGCTTTCCCTTAAGGTCATCAGCTTCTGCCTTAGATACACCTTCCTTTACGTTCTTAGGAGCAGCATCAACGATGTCCTTTGCTTCCTTAAGACCAAGACCTGTTGCTTCACGAACAGCCTTGATTACATTGATCTTCGCGTCTCCTGCTGCAGTCAACTCTACGTTGAATGAAGACTTTTCTTCAGCTGCTGCTGCACCTGCTGCAGGTGCCGCCATCATCATAGCTGGTGCTGCTGCTGAAACTCCGAAGTGACTTTCAAGAACCTTTACCAAGTCAGCGAGGTCGATTACTGACATTTCAGAGATCTGGTCAACGAGAGCCTTGAACTTTGCTGGTACTTCTACCTTTGTTTCTTCTGACATATGAATATTATTATTTATGTGGTCGACGGACTAAGCTTTTTGTTCGCGTACTTTATCAAGTACGGTTACCAAGCCACGCAAGTTTCCAGCAAGCACCTGAACGAATCCAGAAATTGGAGCGTTGAGGGTGAATGCGAGCTGCGCGTAAAGCTGTTCCTTGGTTGGGAGTGAAGCCAATTTGTTGACTTCATCGGCACTAATACCTTGCCCCTCGAGCACACCCGCCAAAATGGTGAGTGATTGCTTTGCTTTCGCAAAGTCCTTAACGATTTTCGCTGCAGAGACTTCGTCCTGAGCGGTTGCGGTAAGAATTGAACCCTTAAGATCTTTTGGATCTAGGTTTTCGATTCCGGCTGCTTGCGCGGCAAGAGTAAGAATCGTTTTCTTGGCGATGAACACCTCGACACCTGATTCTTTAGCTTGCTTACGCAATTCGTCTGCTTGAAGCATGGTAAGACCCGATACCTGTGCAAACGCTGCTGATTTCATCGACTTGAAACGGTCGGTGATTTTTGCAATGTCTACGGCTTTTTGAGCACGTGTCTTCGCCATACGAACAGTTGATATGAATTAGATTCCCTAGGACCCGGAAATTTTGACAGAAAAAATCTGCCGTTTGGATTATCCAAAACCGCAGTCTTCACGAAAATCGTGAGTGATTGCGCCTCGACGAGACTTATAGTGCTTTGAAACACTGACTCGTTGTCTACGGCTCTAGATGGGCACAATGTACAAGAATCACAGGAATGTGTCAATAATAGGGCCAATATATTGACAAAACCCCTAAAATAGGGTAGATTGCCCTTGTTCAAACAAGGAGGTTCCCATGCGTCCCACGCAATTCGTCGTCATGTAGCTGGCTTCACCTCGGCGGCGAGGACCGCGCACATGTCGTTCGCGGCCCACCCTACTTCTACTCGGCCCCGTCCTTGCGCACTCCGCGCGAGGCCGGGGCCGTACTTTTTTATGCGGCAATTTCAGAAAAGGTACTATGAATAAATGCGATTGCTTTTTGCAAACGCTCTTCCTTCGATCCCGTCACAATCACATATGGTCGTGGCCACCAAGCTAAATCTTCCACAAATCGCTGCTGGAATGCATGGCGATCCGCAAGCGCATGGCGCGTCCCATCTTCCGCAAATGGAATTTCGTCCCCTGTAAGAATGTAGAGATCTCCTGGACTAGATGCCGCGATTGTATGCACCTCCGTATCCACCGCTTCCAATAATCGCTCACTCCACAAACGTGTCGCAAAGGCATCTGTATCAACTACCGTATATCTATTTGATGTTCGCGAAAGATATGTGATCATTTCTTGTTGCATTCGCGCAATGTGGACAAGATCTTTGCGGACCCAATGATCTTCACGTCCGCTAGACTGTCGAGACTCGTAAAAGAGACGCCCGTATTCAGGAACGTATACCGTATTAAGTGCTCGCGCTAAGTCTAGCGCAAGTGTTGTGGTGCCGGTTGATTCTGCTCCAAGTACTACAATACGCTTCGCATAATGCGCACGCACAGCGTCGTCAATATAGTCCCAAGAAGCGAATGGATTTGCGCGCACCTGAGTTCCACTCATTGGTACGGTAAGACGGTCTTTGTCGACAAGTACATGCTTTGAGCCAAGCGCTTCCGCAAATGGTTCTCCGTAGTCCTCCGAAGAAAAGACCATATCCGGCACAAATCCAAGAAAATATTTTACATGATGCGCCCAACCCACCGAATCATCGTCCGACGGAAGTTCAGGAATAATACGAATATCCGCCTGGGGCATTAATTCCTTAATCCACTCCGCGCGATCCATTGAAGGAATGTCATATTTCTTTGCAGCACACACGCAGATGATCAATTTATCACATTGCTCCTGCGCTGATTCAAATAAGAACTTATGCCCCGAGTGTGGTGGATAAAATTTTCCTATAACAAGTCCTGTTGTCATACCTTTTGTACTTTAGCGAGCTTGATCCAATTGAATAATCCAGCTGTCGCCAGAACTAAGAACACAACGTATAGAAGCGACACGAAGACCACGCCCTTTTCGAAATAGAGCCAGATTCCAATGATGTCCACCAAAATCCAAAGCGTCCAACAAGAAATACGACGGTAGATCATAAGGATTGTGGCCGTAAAGCTCAAGACCGTGGTGAAACTATCAAGATACGGGAATGACGCAGGTTCCACGAATACAGAAGGAGCAATAAGGTGAATATTCGACATAAGGAATCCAAGCACCGCGGTACCCACTACAACAGCAGCACCTGTGATCCAATATTCACGCAAAACGCCCCATGTAGGTACATCTTCCTGTGCTTGCGCTCGCTTTCCTTTTTTAACCTGCACCCACATGTACCAGCCATAGAACCCCGTAATCAAAAAGTAAATTTGTTCAAAGAAGTCTGCGTATAGCTGAATTTGAAAGAACAAAATACCAAATAAAACAGCGGCAATATTCCCAATGGGCCATGTGAGGATTTTGTTCTTCGCAATCAACCACACGGACACAATATTGAGCACGGTACCCACAAGCTCCAAGTAACTAAGCGGGTACCCAAGAACCGTAAAGGCGATCGTATTGATGCTGAAAAAGTCTAAAAACATATACAACTTATTAATTAATTATTAATAAGTGTATATTATACACTATGCAAGATCCTGTCAAGAAACGCTACAGAATGATCTCTTTGCCATGCAAACGCGTCCCTTTGTACGGACCCCCTTCAATAAGGCGTCCCACATTTGCGAAGTCGGTGCCAACCACAAATACCTCAATATGTTTTCTGTGACAGAATTTGCTCGCGATCGGATCAAAGGGCGCCGAAAGCCCCGGTGACCAGACATTCCCTACCATTGCTCGATATTCGGGCCACAACATTTCCTCTTGCGGTTTTGCGTCTGGATTCGTACGCGGGTCTGCATCATATACTTGATCGATATTGGACATATTAATTAAGTGGACTGCCCCTACTCGGTGCGCAATGCGAGACGCTACATAGTCGGTAGACCAGCCCGGCTTCCATCCAGCCGCTACAACCACTTCTTCTTTTTGATGCTTTGGAACACGGGTGGGATTTTTGACCACCACCGCGTGCGCGATATCACGAAAAACGGTACGCAGTAAATGGCCATTCAAACGCGTTGCGTGAATTCCTAGCCAGTCCAAGTCTTCTGGCACGATTTCATGAATAGACTTTGCAGCATCAATATATTGGCGCGCGGTACGGCCGCCACCAACAACAAGTACAAACTTACGCCCGCGCGCCACATACGCACGTACGAATTCATTTAATTCTTTTAGAAAAGTTTGGCTCGGTCCCCCTTCGGGCACAAGAAGAGATCCGCCAATCGACATGACCGTTGTTTCTGTAATTGGAAAATGCATATAATGTATTTACGAAAACGAGGCTTTTATGCCTCGTTTTGATCTTTGATGAACCAGTTTGTAATGATACCTGCTGCCCAGAGAATAAGTGCCGCGAACAGAGCGGGAATGAACCCAGAAACAGTAAACCCGTCCAAGAAGGTAGACGCAAACCAGATAATGAACCCATTAATGACAAAAGAGAAAAGTCCAAGAGTCACCACCGTAATTGGTAATGTGAGCAGAAGGAGGAGTGGTCTAAGAATAGCATTCATGAGCCCAATCACGATTGCCGCAATGATTGCAAAGTACAATGAATCAACTGCGAAACCGTCCACCACGCGTGTAATGAGTAAAAGCATTCCCGCATTCACTAGAAGCCTTAAAAGCATTTTCATATTATGAACAGTATAGCAAGATAAAAAAGGAGACGCCAGAGCGGCGTCAGGCGAACCAGCGGAACCTACAGCAGATCACCGCAGTCGGATTCGGCGCAAAGCGTCATGGGCAGTTTGCCCACACCCTGCAACCAGAAGTCGAGCGCGGAATCGATGTCACGAAACGTGCCAGTGGCCTGCACGTCGATGATCTTGGTCACCGAGATCCAAGTGCTGAACGTTCCGTCTTCAAGTACCTGCAGATCTTCCAAGTAGCAGTCCGTCGACAGGTCTCCAAGTGGCGTATCGATCCATCCTTTCAGGCAGATTTGGGTCGGTGTCCACCCGTCTTCGTCTGTTGGACTAAACGTAATGGTCACATGGCCGTCAGGATCAAGCTTCACGCCCAATGCTGGATTGCCTTCGCCCAAAAAACCCAAGTACTTGGTCTTTGAAGCGTCCTCTACGAACGCCTCGTCCACTTCGCTTACAGTACATCCCCCGACCAGGACGAGCACCCATGCTTTTCTCATGTGAACCCCCTAGTCTCCTCCGAGTTCCATATAGCACACTATATAATAAACATTGCGTCACCCAGTGAATAAAAGCGATATTCTTTTTGAACCGCATCCTCGTAGAGCGCCAAAATCTTTTCGCGGCCTACAAGAGCGCTTAATAAAACCAAAAGTGTAGATTTTGGCAAATGGAAATTGGTCACAATTCCATTAATAATATGAAAAGTGAAGCCAGGCGTAATGAATAGGTTCACATATCCTTCAAATCCTTCCGTAGGAATTGCTCCCGTTTCAAGTGCCGCTCCTTCGAGCGCGCGCGTGGTCGTTGTTCCTACTGCAATAATGCGACGACCTTCCGCCTTTGCGCGCGCAGTTGCTTCCGCTACAACGGGAGAAATCGAAATCCATTCTTCATGCATTTCGTGCATGTCGAGCGTTTCGCTACGCACGGGCATAAATGTTCCAATACCAACGTGAAGTGTTACAAAATGAATTTCCACTCCTTTTGCGCGCAGTGTATCTAAAAGCGCAGGCGTAAAATGTCGTCCTGCCGTTGGCGCCGCAACCGACCCCTCCACTTCTGCAAACGTTGTCTGATACGTTTCCAAATCCGTTGACTGATCTGCAATGTACGGAGGGAGTGGCACTTCCCCATGAGCGTCGGCAAAGGCAAAAATTTCGTCATCGGGTACATTAAATTCCAAAGTTACAATCCCCGTTTTATCAATATGAGCAATGCGCGCTTCAATATAAATATCGAATGTAAGAATTTCATTACGGTGTAGCTTTTTGGTTTTTGAACACAAAGCAGTCCACTCTCCATTTCCTTTTGGAATAAGTAATACTTCGTGACTACGACCACTCTCCACCCGAGCCGATACGCGCGCCTTGAACACTTTTGTATTATTCAAAATAAGAACATCTCCCGCACGTAGTAAATCTGGAATATCAAAAATATGCTTGTGCTCTGTTTTACCTGTTGCACGATTGTACGCTAAAAGTTTTGCCTGCTCGCGCGGTTCTACCGCTCTTTGCGCAATACGTTCAGGTGGCAAGGTAAAATTGTAAGATTCAATCAAGTTGTCCATAAAAAAGAGGAAGCCGCCGCAACGAGTGTGTTGAGGCGGTGAGTGGGAAAAGGGGAAAGTGAGAAAGAAGAGGAGAACGACAGATGAGAAAAGGAGGAAACGGCCGGGCAAAAGAGCGGGGCGGTGGCGCGTGAAGGGTCCAAGAGTCCCTTCACGCGACCACCTGACCACATGCTGGCTCATGTGTAGTCTGCCATGCAACCAAGGACCATCGCGGAGTCCAGGTCACAACGCTCCCATTGTTCGAAGCCTTTGGGACTAGCACCAGGGGTCGTGCTCTTGGGCCATTTGGCCGCGCCTCAAGGGGGTCCTTACCCTGACAATATGCCTGACTCTACTTCTTGTCAATGCCTGGTTCGCCACTTAATCCACAAGTTCCAACGCCCCCAACCACCTGACCACAAGCATACCCAAAAGGACAGTCAGGGTCTGCCTTACATTCACACTGCTCTACACAAATTGCAGGACACACCGTTCCCTCTGGAAGGGTACGACAAATGCTTCCGCATACATTCCAAGTTCCACCCGACGCACTGCAGGTAATTTGATTCAAAATAGGAACCGAAATAGGAAGCGCCTTTTGTTCCAAAGTATGACGATAATATCCTAAAGCAAGCGCCGAAAGACAAACAACCATTAGAATTGCTAATGTAAACGGAAGTCGATCCTGATTGAAATTAGGCTTTGGCCCCATATTCTTTTGCCGCCCATTCTTTTACTAACCATGTGGCGCGAACGTCGTCTTCATTATAATCAACAAGCTTTTGAAGTACGGCTGGATTTTTGGTACGTACCCATTCGTCATACCAACGAATTGATTCCATGCCAGACGCTTCTTCTTCACGCCATTTGAACCCAATATGTTTCGCCACATCTTTGAGCGAATAAAAAGGACTTGGAAATAAAACGCGCTCACGCATACGTGTGAGTAAATCGATTCCGCGTGTATCTAATATTTGAAAAGCTTCCATAGGCCCGCCGTACTTGGCGAGCATTTGTC
>CAYPYH010000002.1:0-28550 GCA_964415145.1 uncultured Gammaproteobacteria bacterium | reverse complement strand
AATACATCCACCTCGAACCAACCATAATGATAAATAGGCCACGCCTTATGTTCATTCAAGAATGCGCAAACTTTAAACCAAATCGCTTTTTCGTCCATCACTTCACCGTCTGCTACGAATGCATGATAACTCTGTTCCCCATCTTCAATTTTGAGAACGCCAAATAAATAATGAATATTGCGCATGGGGTCACTTTCGATATCAAGGACGTATGCGTTCTTCTCCTGTTTCAATTCGATAAACCCAAGTGAAATTACTTTTCCACTTACGAGTGATTCGGTTTGTTTCTTTAAATACTGCACACGGTCCATGGTGAGATCGGGAATTTTTCCAAGTATACCTAGATCTGTTTTTGCCAAATCATCAATCGTTAAAATGCCGGCAGATTTTAATGCCTCTACCTCACTACGCCAAATACGATTAATCAAAGAAAGATCTCGACATTCATGCGCGTCCGCCACACAGCGATGAAACCATGGAGATTGTTTGCACGCGGACGTTAAAAAAACATCTTGCGTTTCGGCATCGAGTAATTTTTCAATGCGTTCGAGGTTTACGTGATAGGTTGTGCGGTATTCGTCGATTAAAAAAGAAGAAACCGCACCACTTGGGTGCATCACATACCCTTTCGTGGGCCGTACATCCTGTACCGTTTTTAAAAGCTCGGCATAGAACACACCTTCCATGGTGTATTCGTCCTTCAGACGCTCAGAACGCTTAAAATCACATGCAACATAATAAAAATTACCGAGTTTCGACTTCCCTTCTACTTTTTCAAGTAAATCCGGTCGCGCGATATACCGACCGTGCATGAGTACGCCACCGCGAATACGTTCCACGCCGCGCGCCATAAATTCCAAGGTCTCGCGCGCGGCGTCTTCTAATTCTTCCGCCTTCACATCAAATACTTCACGGTCCTTCAACAATAAATCCTGCTTTTCTTTTAGCATCCCTTCCTTTTGCAATAAATGCAAAAACGAATCGGGTGTTGCCGATCCGTCTTTTGCTTCATGCACCAGCCACATAGGACAGCGGAAGTACTTATAGAAGCTGGACTGCGTAATGGTGTGCGGGGACTTCATGTCCCTATTATACCTTATTTCTTGTCTTCAACAGTAACCGTGGTCATGGCGTCTCCCACTTTGATCTGATCTACGACATCGAGCCCTTCGGTTACCATTCCAAAAATCGTGTAAAGGTGAGGAAGTGGTACGTCGTCAAGCATAATGAAGAACTGTGAGCCATTGGTATTTGGACCACTATTTGCCATTGCTACTGTGCCGCGTACATAGGTGCGATTGTCTTTTAATTCGTCCGCGAACTTATATCCAGGCCCGCCCGTTCCGTTTCCACGAGGATCTCCACCTTGAATCACAAATCCTTCTTCGCGACGGTGGAATGTAAGTCCATCATAATATCCACCTTGCGCAAGGTTTACGAAATTTGAAACAGTGAGTGGCGCCGTATCCGCATATAGGTCGAATACAATTTCTCCTTTTGTTGTCTGTAGGCGCACTTGCTTATTGTTAATCACTTCGGCCGCAAGTACGGTTGGTGCTGAATATTGCATAGTCTCTTTTTCTGGAATCGTTATTGGATTATAAGCGTCTGGCTTGGGCGCTGGTGTATTGGTACGCGCCGTTTCTTCTTTTGTCAACCCAAAACAACCAGCCCCTGTAAGCACAAGGGCGATTGAGGTGGCACCTATAATCTTATTTAGCTTCATATGACGCGACTTGAGCCTGAAGACTTTGAATTGCCGCTTGCTGTTGATCCATTTTATACATCGCTATAAACATGACCGCGGTTAAACAAAACACCACAACAATGAACATACTTACTACGTTCACACTTCCTGCTGGAAGCAAACTACAATGCGGACAGTCGTCGGTAGCGCCCATTGCTGGAACTTCTGGCAAAATGGGAGCTGGATCCGCTTCTTCTTGTCGCTTGGCGTGACCACGCGTGTGAGCCGAAAGGCCCGCTTTATTCTTTGCAACAAAGGAACAGGTTTGACATTGATTCATACGCGAACAGTATACCAGATTATTTTTGAGTTACGAAGGCGCACGTTTCACTTCCCCTGTTGATAAACCATTTCGTCACAAGCGTAAGTTGTACCAATCGATTCACCCCATCAACCGGCATACGAATTTCTTTTACTTCCCGCTTTTCTTCCGCATGTTTTGAATCGAAAAACAAATCTTTACAACTTTGCTGACGCATTGAATCTTCCACAAGATACGAAGGGATTGTTTCCGCCACCTGATACACAAAGAATTGTTCGTATGCAACCGCATGTTCGGGTGGCGCCGCTAGCAATTCATCCATCCACGCCGTATAATCTGGTAATTCTATTTTTTGCGGAAGTCCTATTGCGAATACCGCATGCCCCATACTTTGCACCGTGGAATCAATAGGTCGCCATGCCTCACGGACATCGTCGAGTACGAATAATTGCTCCTCTCCTGCATACACAATCTGTAAATCCGCCTGCCTTGCAAGCGCTTCGGGAGTCACGGTATACACCGTAAATCCACTCGATGATTGATGCGAAGCGATATACAAAGACTTTGCATTATTGGATGTTCCTGAAATGGCGAATAATCCATCATCACTCACCCGTTCAAACAATTCTGGTTTTGTTGCAAATACAACCCACGCGGTAATACCTGTAAACACAATCGCTAAGAATGCGATGAAGAGCGATGAAGGAAGGGATTTCTTCATGTATGCATTATAGCGCGTCGCCCGTCATCTCCCAAGGTGCAAGCTCTGGAATGAACTGATTGTGTTCTGCAAGCAAACGAAGTGGCGCTTTTGCAAGATCGAATCGCTGCACAAAATCTTCCGCGCGCTTTGGATTTGCTTGAGCTAAATAAGAAAGATCTTCGCCGGCACCCGAAATCGCATACGTATGATCCACACCGATTCGCTCTTCTGTATACGGAAGTTGCACGAGTACATTGGGCGCATCAGATTTTGCCAACAATTCTTTTGCGAGACGGCGTGCTTCATATACAGCTAATCGTGCCGGCGCGTAAATATCTTTTCCAACAAAAGAGGTACTTGCATTTGGAATAAGTCCTGCATAGGTCATGGATTCGCTTACAATTCCAGTAGCGCCCGGTGCATACATAAATCCTGACTGTGCAGGCAAACGTCCAACAATCTCCACACGTGTCTGATCTGTCTCAATTAATAACGGCTGAATGATCCGTTCAAAAATAACCTGCTTTACGTCGCCTATTAACATTGCCTCTGGATACTCCACTTCAATTTGTACGGCAGTACATTGTTTTTTATTTGTGGTTACCACGATTGCTCCGTCCGCCCCAAGCCATGTGCACAATGGGTCGGTCATACGCGCATCTCGTATACGCTGTTCAATGCGCCTTGCAAGCACAAGAGGCAAAGGTAATTGCTCGACCGTTTCTTTGGTTGCAAATCCATACGCAACACCCACCTCCTTATTCACCCATGTCGAGCGATCAAATGCCTCTTTGCCCGTTTGCTCAATATGTACGAATGGTTCGATATCTGATTTTCCTGTGAGCTCAATATATGCTTTTGATACGAGCGTACTTACATCTAATTCTGCCGTTGATTGAATACGACCGGCTACCATAATCATTCCTTCGCCCCCAAATACACGCAACCGGCAACGTGTAGACGCGTCACGACGCGTAAATTCCTCCACGAGCATTTCAGCCAAAATATCACAAAGCCGATTACTCTCACCATTCAAAGGAATACGTACCGACTTCTGCATAACAAGCCCCAAGTTACCAAAAATTGAATCATTTTGAAAGGTGCACGCATTTTAGATAGTCATAGCAAGCTGGTTTTTAGTTATCCACACACGGGGCTCTTGCGTTCTCTTTTTGTTCGTCTATACTATGAACAGACAGCGAACACTATGAATAAACTCCCTCCCATCACTAAGAAGCAAAAAGAAGTACTCAAATTTATTGAGGGCTTCGTGCAAGCACATGGCTACACACCTTCTTATCGCGAGATTGCGAAAGGGCTTGGTCTTGCATCCGTTTCAACGATTCATAAACACATTCAAACGCTTTGCGAAAAAGGGATTATCAATACGGGTGAAGATGGCGCTGCACGCTCGATCGAACTTGTTGAACCAGAACAATTTTCTAACATGAGTCTCATGTTGCCGCTCGCAGGCATCATTACCGCAGGTGAACCAATCGAAGCGATTGAGGAAAATGAAGCAATGGCAATTCCCGCCGATTTCGTCATTCACGCAGAAAATTCCTATGTACTTAAAGTGAAAGGTCGCTCCATGATTGAGGACGGAATTTTCGACGGCGATTATGTCGTGATCGAAAGAAACCCCTCTCCTAAAAACGGTGACATCGTCGTTGCACTCCTCGACAATGCCTATGCCACCCTCAAGCGCTTTTACCGCGAAGCAAATTATATTCGCCTTCAGCCCGCAAATAGCACCATGGACCCGATCATTGTAAAAGGTGACGTAAATATTCAAGGCATTGTGCGGGCAGTCATTCGTAAATTCGCCGTGCGTTAAACCCTTCGGGGGTAAGCTGAACTAGGCCCCGATCCCCAGCTTTCCCCCGGGAAAGAGTCGACGGGATCCGACTCTTTCCCGGGACAAAAAAATTCGTTCTTTAAATGGTTCATCACACATAAATATTGCGTGGATCCCCTTTCCACGCATTGCGCCCCGCAGTTCACTTTTATTATTTAATCATAATCTATGTCAAAGCTCATGCAGCGCCACTATTCGGTCACCTGCAAATACATGACCAAAACACGCGTACGTCTTTTACGTCCTCGTCGCCTCACACTACGTGCCCGTCTTGCATAAATATATGCATGCATCCACAGTAAATCGGGCATCATCTGGTGCCTGATTTTGTTTTTTTGTTATAATCTCACCATATGAAAAAACTCTCATTATTTGCCGCAGTCATGCTCCTTACGCCTCACCTGTACGCGGCGCAGGTTGCTCATGCAGCCACCAATGGAGATCTTGTGCGCTGTCCTGATATTTCTACCGTCTACTATATTTCACAAGACGGGAAGCGATACTCGTTCCCAAATGAAAAAATATTCAATACCTGGCGCAATACTTTTGACAGCGTTCAAACGATTTCCTGCACCGACCTAGCTACAATTCCATTTGGAGGTGTAGTCAAATATCGCTCCGGTGTTCGCTTGGTAAAACTCGCATCCGCCCCTGCTACATATGTAATCAGTCCAGGCGATGTACTACGTGAAATCCCCACTGAGGAAATTGCAATAAAATTCTTCGGACCAGATTGGGCACAAAAAGTAGACGATCTCCCTGAGGGATTCTTTAGTCACTATACGGTAGGTGAACCTCTTACTGCTGACACATTGCCCCCTGGAATGATTCTTAAAGACAAGAGCGGCGATATTTTCCGTATTTCAGATGACGGGGACGCCATTGAAGTGGATGATCTTCTTGAATCTAACGATGAGGAAGATATTCTAGACGATGCCGCAGAAGATATTGACGATATGGAAACAAAAATCCATATCCGTATTCGCTCGCTAGAAGACCTAACGGCAACCGATCTTGAGGCGCTCGTGCGAGAGCTTAAGCTAAAAGGTGCAGAAGTTGAAGTGGAAATAGAGATAGAGCTCCACGACAATGAAGGTCGCACCCCTGCACTACGTGCACAGCACCGTATAGACAATGCTTCAGAACACATTGCACGCGCAGAAGAAAAGATCACACAACGTGCAGCGGACGAACGAGACGTCACCCAGGCACGTGAAATCCTCGCGCAGGCAAAGGATCTTCTTGCACAGGCAAAAGCACATCTTGCTGCTAGCGAATATGACGCTGCCTCAGAAGCCGCTCATGACGCAAAATGGTTTGCGGATCAGTCACGCGCAGGGCAATATATAGAAGGTCGTCCTGAGGACATTCTATCGGATGACAGTGAGGTAGAAGATGAGGACGAAGATGAGTCGGACGATGATTCAAATGATGAAAGAGCTGAAGACGAACAAGAGGATTCGCAGGATGATGAAACAGAAGACGAATCAGAAATGGAAGATGAAGCGGACCACGGAGACGACGAAGATGAAACAGAGAACTAATGAGAAAGAGCCCGGCATATGCCGGGCTCTTTCTATTGACAAAACACAATAAATACGGTAGCTTCGCCCATGCCCAATCAACTTGGAGGGCAAGTGAACCGAATTCGACTGATGCTGACAGGTCTCCTTCTGGCCGGTGGATGCACCACGGAAGTGACGAACGAACACTTCCACACGCACGAAGGTGACACCGTCACCAATGTGTACACTGTGGAGGACGACACGGACGCCGACCCGGGCGAGACGGACATGGAGTACCACGCTCCGATCACCCCGAACACGGCCGTGGCGGACCTGGACTTCGACCTGTTCGAGACCCCCGGCCTCGTGCTGTGGATCGACGCCTCCCCGGAGACCATCGAGACCATGAACGAGGACTGGCAGAACGGGGAGTGGTTCGGCCCCGTCTACACCGTGAACGACGAGACCCCGACCATCCTGATCGACCACCTGTACGCGCAGCTCCCCGATGGGCGCAGCACGGACTACGGTCAGATCGAGGCCAAGCTGGCCGGACAGTCCAGCGGCTACCCGTGGGCCACCGACACCATCCCCAACTTCAACCTGAAGGTGGACGAAGTCACCGAGGATCAGCTCCTGGGTGGATTCTCCCGCCTGCGCCTCAACAATGGCCAGGTGGGGTCGATGCTGGGTGAACGCTCGGCGCTCATGGTCTACGATGCCTTCGGCTACCAGGTTCCCAAGACCACCTACATCCTCGTGGGAGGTAGTGGTTGGCAGAACTCCGATCTCCTCCTCCCCTACATCGGGATCGAGAAGTACAAGAAGGACTTCTGCAAGGGCGACCGTGCAGACTACTTCGGCGGAGGCTGCAACAACATCTGGGAAGCGGTCTGGGCCGACATCACCAACGAGGCGGCGAACAGCTTCGCTTCGCAGTGCGAGCTCAGCGAATGCGACGAGACGCGACTCTACGAGTTCGCCGACGTCGTGACCGCCAGCATGGGCAGCCAGGAATTCGAGGAGGCGACCGCGCCCTACTTCGACTGGCCCGCCTATCGCACTTTCCAGTGCAGCGAGTGGCTGCTGTGGATCGGTGACGACGCGCTGCACAACATGAACAACATCCTGCTGACCGAAGGGCAGGACGGGAAGTTCCGCTACCACCCGTACTCCACCGACATCTCGGGCGGAGTCGCGTGGGACGGCGCCTACACCTACGTCCCGCTCTACGGCGACAACGCAATGTCGATGGGCTGCCAGTACGACGAGTCGTGCTGGGCGCAGACCGTGGCGCGATGTGAGGAACTGATCAGTGAGCTCGAGGCGCTCGACGCCGCGAACACGATCATCGCCCCGTTGCGCGACGAGCTCCAGGCCATCGTGTACCCGTGGGGGAATGACGGTGGCGACGGCGCATGGCGAACACCTGACGACGAGCGCTACGACATCTTGTACGAATTCTACTCCACGCGTGCAGCGAATGCCCGCGAGGAGCTGGAGCAATACCGAGCGCCGTGGGTACTCGGCGACGGCGACACGGGCATGGACTTCGACACGGACCTCGTGCTCGACAGCGATCTGGTCGTGGACACGGGCGACACCAACATCGTGATCCAAGCCCCCTAAGGGTCGCGCGCTGCGCGACCCTGCTGACCCACGCGTACAAGCGTGTGGTCAGCCTCTTTTTTTTATTTCAATAAAAAGACCCCTCTATTGACAAAAGTGGAAAAATGGTATAGTTTAGGCTGTTCGCAAGAACCCTCTTTGTCCTTCCCCAAACAGATCCATTCCCGCCCTTGGAGGGCCCCATGCGAAACCCGTTCCTTCTGATCGCCCTACTGTTCAGCCTCGTGCTGAGCGCCTGCTCGAATCCGGACAGTGACCAGAACACGACGTCGGGCACGATCAATGTGCACGACTTCGTTCCAGACTTTCTGCCCCACGAAGTCGAAAATCCCGAAGTGCTCCCGCGCGAACGCGCGTACACGTTCCCTTGTCCGGCAGCCCCAGGCGAATGGAGCAATTGCGCCATCGATCGACGCGTGGCCGACGGCTACTCGATTCCCGAGATGCCACCCCTCGAAGAGGGACAGCAGACTCCCGACGCCGAGCCCTGGATGCAAGCCGCCCTTGGCAATCTGGCCGGCGGCAAGCGCGACGGCATGGTGTTCACGGAATTCCCCGCCACGATGCTCACGCAAAGTGGTGGTGCGAATCCGGCCTACCTGTGTGTCAACGACGACGGCGTCTACGACTCCTGCCCCGCTGAGCTCAACCTTCCGCATGTGCCCGATCAGGTCACCGCACTCGCCCTCGAGTACATCAACGGCGACGACAAGCCCGACCTACTGATCGTGAGCATCGAGGGCATGGACGAGAACTACATGAGCATGGTCGCGGGCTTGTACCCCGACAAGATTCGTGCCGGTCTCAAGCTCTACTTCTACTCGCAAGAGTGGGACGAAGAGGACATGTTCCCACACTGGGTCGATAAGACCGAAGACGTTGGTCTGAGCGATGCGATCCCACTGCCCTGCATCCCCATGAACGTGCAGTTCGCGGACCTCAATCGTGACCTGGTGCCCGAAGTGGTGTTTGGTGGCTACGCATGTCCGCCCACCGTCTTCACTTGGGAGAACGAACGACTGGTGTACGAGCCAGACTGGCTCCCGCCCGACATCGACACCAATGCGGGTGTGTTCACCGCTCCGCGTGAGGACGGAACACAGAACCTGTTCTTGGTCGCCTATGACGGCTCTGAGCGCAATGACCCCGAGAACGGGGGCACCTCGTGCTGGCGAGGCGACATCATGAACTGGACGCAGGTCTCCTGCCCTGGTCTTGGTGGAAGTCCCATGGGCTTCACGCTTTTCGACTCGAACAAGGACGGCGTCCTGGAAGTCGCTTCGAGCGACGTAGGTTCCGACGATGTCTGCACCGCAAGCCGCGTTGCTGGACCCACCGAAAGCGTCGCCTGTTTCGGAAGCTCATGGATGCTTCCTGAAAGCATGCAGACCCTTGCGGGGCCCACTCGCCACAATGTGAGTTGGGCGGTCAATGCCTTCGAAGACTACGTGGTGTACATTGAAGGATACGAACACGCTTACGAGGAAGTTCGCGACCTCGAGCATGCCGTACCCTGGACCCAGTGGCCGCAACAGCTGCACCTCTACCGGTTCTCCGACAACGGCGAGACCTGGGAACGAGTGCACGACGACGCACTGGACGCCAATGTGCAGGAACGTGGTCTGATCGGACCCGTCGACATCAATGGTGATTCCTGCGTGGATCTTGTTCCACTTCCGGTCGGTCTGACCGACATGCGCGCCCTGATCAACGGCACTTGTGCCGCAGGGACGCAGGAGGTGGCATTCCGCAATGGTCCCTATGGTGCCTACGGAAGCATGGTCCTGATGATCGCTGGCGAGACGCGCCAGGCGACCGTGATCAGCTCGAGTGGCGGTACCGCTGGATTCAGTCCTCCGGTAAAGTCCATTCCTCCCCATGTCACCTCGCTCGAAGTCCACTGGACAAATGGCGACGTGACGACGGTCGAACGTGACCACGAAGGTCACTTTCCGAGCCTGATCTCGCTCTAAGACACGCGAAAGCCCGCCTAAGGCATTACAGCCGAAGGCGGGCCCTTTTTATTATTTCCTCTTCTAGTAAATCGCAATGAACCACGGTTCCTCTTCGGTGCCAAGTAAATCATATCCCTTTGGTGAAAGATCAATTACTTCGGCAGGAACATCGAGCACGCGCGCGCTCCAGTTGCCCCCAAAATACAGCTCCGCTACTTCTTCCGACGCAATCCAGTGTAAAATCGGTTGCGTTTTATTTGTTTTAATAGGTTCCAATACATATACCTTAGGACTTGTTGGCGACTTTATGAAGTAGGTGCCCGGCATGGGAGGCATTGGTGCCCCCATTGGAAATTGCGCTAATTCCACCGGCTCTGGGGTACGAACTTTGTCAAAATTCGAACGCCATGAAAAGAAAATATCTTCTGTCAGGAATGGTCGTAGTAAACGATGGTCATACCCTACATAATAGACAATTGGAGATTCAGGAATCTTCACCAATCTGGTTCCAATATCTGGCATATACCACTTCGAATCTAGATCCTCTTCAGAAATAATTTCTTCCTCTATCCCATCTTCCCCAATGAGCACCGAAACCAAATCATCTGTTTGAACGCTGGAAAGATCAGTAAGTGCAACTTCAATGTCGACCGCCTGCCCTATGAGACGACTTGGAATACTCCAAAGATAATGACCCGAGTCACTAATATTGCGCGCGATCGCATAATCAATCCCATTCGCCGTGTATGTGATATTAGCAAATCCTGGTGAAGTACCTGTCGTCTCCCACGTAATCATAACCGCTCCTTGAATAAATACTCCATTAGCCGGAGTTGTAATCGTTACAACGGGCGCCACAATAGGGTCTACTATTTGCTGACGATTATGCCGTATGGTGGACGCCGTAATGGTAACCGCTGAGAATGTAAGATCAACATCTGCACGTATGCTGTCGTAGATCGCCTGGCGCACCGTACTCACAATAAACGCACTATATGCACCAGCCGTTTCTGGATTCACCACGCCAGAAACCACGCATGAAACCAATGATCCCGCCGCGATATCTGCAGAAAGATTACGCGAAACAATTTGCCCGTTAATTGACGATGTTCCTGCGGAAGCCCCTCCATCATCCGTACATACAACGCTTGCGCCAGTAACATCGTATGCCGAAGGGAACACGATATTAATGTCGTCCCCTGTTGTAATGTCGGCTGAAGTGGTAAACACGGTCGTATATGTCGTTGTCGCATTAGCAGCAACGTCGCCAGGAACCATAGTGGCAGACATAAGACGCGAGACACTCGTGTACGAACTGCTATTTCCCATACTAAATAATGCATCCGAAGGAGAATCTACCGCCCCCAAAAACGTTGCTCCATTTTGTGGAATAGCAAGCGATACGTATCTTCCAGCGCGTGCTCCTGCTGCAATATCTGCATACACACAATAAGAAGTCTGCGCAGTGAACAAGGAATCGGTAATCGTGATCGCTGTACTAAAGAATGGACTCGCAGCTAAATCTCCCAGCAAAGAGTCTGTACCCGATCCGGCACAATCTGCCCCTGCCTTTTTATACACATATAAATGCTCTAAGTCTGCATTTTCAAGTGGGTAATCGGACACCGTATTGCTAAAAGAAATACTCATCAGATCGTCCGCATTGAAATAACCGGATGCATCGACATCGGCCACGATATCTTCACCATCGGTATACGCCACATTAGCATCTGCATCAAAATACACATCGTCCACATCGAATGTTGAAAGATCTGTTGCATTATTAGACGGAATCACGACTTCATCTACACCCGTCCCATTAAGCGCGCCCGCATTCAAATTTGCATCCAAGGAACCGATCATAATATCGGTCACTACAGAATATGTATCATTGTTGTTTATGTCTGCAAACCAACCCGCATTGGTCATATTTAAGAAAAGATCCCCTGTAGAAAATGTTTCCGCATTCCCCGATTTTACCAATTCCACCATGTCTTCAGCACTGTCATATATAGTGTCCGCGTCTGAATCCACATACGCAAAACGCGTTTCACCCCCAATGGTCACTGTAGATAAATCATAGGCGTTCATGAGCGTTGGGTCATCAACCCAATCTGTAGCAATGGCTCCAACACCGTCCACAAGAACCGGTGAAGGATTAGCCACTAATCCCCCAGTAAATACTCCATCTACCCCTACATTACCAGCAGCCACCACAAACGCCTCGCACGAAGTACGCGTGCAGTCATATAGCCCATTTCCATTACCATCAATGTATCCGGGTGTTACAGGACCATATCCCGAACTCGGCTCATATCCGTTTAATTCATAAAAAATTAAATCCATAATACCCGCTTCACCATTAACAATAACGTCAATTCCTGTATCAAAAGAAGTGCAGTCCGTGCCGTTAAGATCGCGCCAAAAATCATCACCACTACTAATAGTGCCCGATGAATCTGAATCCTCCACGCAAATATTGTCCGCTAATGTAGCCGGATGGAAATTTAAAGTACCTGCCTGTACAACCGCGTATGGATTTTCACTGGGCCCCAGATAATGCAAAATCGCATTTGGTGTAAGCGCGTCGTACGTTGACGTTCCAGAATCTGCAACATAAAACATGTCATCGCTTGGGGCTACAATGCGCAGAGCATCTCCACTCGTTAATGTTTCCGCATTTCCGCTAATCACCTGGTGAACAATATCTTCATTACCGTCAAGAATCGTGTCGGTATCTGTATCAACGAATCCATACAGAGTCTGCCCCGATTCAATGGTCGGAAAAGCATTCAAAACAGTAATCGTGCTCGACGTAAGCACCGTGTCCGCAGACGTAAGTGCAGCATTAGCCGAACTAATCACTGGCTCCCCTCCCCCAAAACCAGCCGCACCGTCTGTATCTAAAAAAACAATACTTGCCGCAAAAGAACTTAATGGATCTCCCGCAACCGGATCTGCCGCCGCACCGTCTAGCAATATCGTATCCGTGGCTGGCGATGGTCCCGTAAAATCCGCCAAAAGAATATTTGAGTCTCCCGCAAAGGCTGATGTATGTCCAGTACCCGTAAAACTAAAATCTGTCGCAATAAATGCACGAACAAAAGTTACGGAAATAATTCCTACTACAAAACACCCTAAAATACTGTAGATGATCTTTTTGTGCGGCATAATACAAAATGGCGCTGTAACGCTATGTGATTATAACATATTGACCCCTTTCTTTTTAAGTGGTACATTATCGGCACAAATTACACGCATAGGGGCGTGGTGAAGTGGTATCACACGGGTCTCCAAAACCTATGTTGTCAGTTCGATTCTGGCCGCCCCTGCCATAAAATATCCAGTCATTGCGACTGGGTATTTTATATTGGCAAGATTATTAAACGAGAGCTGAGGGATTGACATAATCCAAGAATATTGCTTACATGCGAGTCTTCCCTTTCCCCCGGAGTAACTCATGAGTCCTCAAAGATCCCCTCGCCGAATCCTGGTCGACATGGACGATGTTCTTGCAAACTACAAGCGAGCATTCTATGCGCGCACCCTGGAAGTCCTCCCTCCAGAGCTCCACTTGCCAATGAGTCAGATGGAGTCTTGGAGCATTGTCGAGTCTTACCGTGTCGCTCATGGCGACGCAGTGGCCGATCAAGTTCAGGCGCTCACCTGTGGCCCTGGGTTCTTCGCCAATCTTCCCATAATCCCGGGTGCACTCAGCGCACTGGAAGGCATGCTCAAGCGCGGATACGACGTTGCGCTTTTGACCGCGCCTCTGCACAAGAGCCCCACCTGTGCGAGCGAGAAGCTCCAGTGGGTGGAATGGAACCTTGGGAAAAGCTGGCTCAACCGCACGATCATCGCGAGCGAGAAGTTCCGAGTCGACGGTGATGTGCTGATCGACGACAATCCGCATGCCGCGAAGGCCCCCAAGGGCCTCGAGCCTCGGTGGAGCCAGGTGCTCTTCATGCACGAATGGAACCAGGCCGCTGCCGACTCCTTCCAAGACCGCATGAACAACTGGAGGGACTGGAAGCGCGTGGTCATTCCCCTCCTCGAGCAATAGCTTAGTGATTACCTCCCCACACCCATGCGTGCTGGGGACTTTTTTTACAAACCATGCTAACCTAAAGCCAAATCCAATTTATGAAATCTGCAGAATTCATCCAAAGCACTACACGTCTTGAGGAACTCCCCAATAATGGCCGCCCACATGTGGCGATTATTGGTCGTTCTAATGTTGGAAAATCATCTCTTGTAAATCACCTGACGGGCAAGAAAAATCTCGCGCATACCAGTTCAAAAGCCGGGAGAACGGAAACCGTGAATTTATATGATATCGACCACAAGTACTACATGGTTGATCTTCCAGGATACGGATTTACGCGCATTAAAGCAAAACGTGGCCAATTCGCCGATCTTATTACTGACTATATTTCTAGCACCGAACAACTATCTCTTGTTTTGGTAATCATTGACGCCATGGTCGGACCAGGAGAACTCGATATAGAAATGTTTGAATTCTTACGTTCCCTTGGAATTCCACTTATCATCATCGTAAACAAAGTAGATAAACTTTCAAACAATAAAGTTGCGTCTCTTATGCAGAAACTCAGCTCTACCTACGATTTTGCAACATTCATTCCCCATTCAATCACCATGAAAGAACACCGTAGCGAAATCCTAAGAGCGATTGACGACGCCTTGGCTCGAAGATAATAAATCCTTATGCGTCGTAAGCCACTTTCTGTTTATACACGCGCACTGATTCTTTGGGCAGTACTTATTATCTGTTCATTTGGATTCCTCGTGTGGAAATTTGAAACACCCTGGCAACTACTTTTAATCGCAAGCTTGAACGGCTCTACATTTATCTTGTACGGCGTCGACAAAATGCTCGCTATTCAACAGGAGCGACGCATTCCAGAATACATACTCTACCTAGCTGCATTTGCAGGTGGTGCGGGTGGCGCGCTCTTGTCCATGTATCTCCTTCATCACAAAACATCTAAAACTTCTTTTCAATTTGGACTCGCTCTTGTGATTCTTGTTGAAGTATTAATCATTAGCTATTTCCTAAAGTAGACATCTTACGCTATGCAGTATTGGCTTATAAAAACAGAACCAGGCACGTATAGTTGGGAAGACCTTTTGAAAGATACACAAACGTCTTGGACCGGCGTGCGCAATTTTCAAGCACGCAATAATCTACGTAACATGAAGAAAGGTGATTTAGCTTTTTTCTATTACTCAGGAAAAGAAAAAGCGATTCAAGGGATTGTAAAAATTGCGAAAGAATCTTATACAGATCCAACAGCCACGGACGGCGATTGGAGCACGGTAGACATTGTACCGGTAAAAGCGCTCAAAAATCCGGTTTCGCTTCAAGACATTAAAAAAATTAAGGCGCTCGCAGACATGGTTCTTATAAAAAACTCACGCCTCTCTGTGCAGCCGGTCACAACACAGCAATGGAATGACTGTATTAATCTCTATGCAAATTAAAGAACTGGGACATATCGTACTGTACGTAAGAAGTGTAGAAATTTCTGCCGCATTTTATCGCGACGTACTTGGCTTTACGCAAGTTGCTGATTTTCGTGGTGGCGCTATGTTTTCTTCTGGCAGAACACATCATGAATTACTACTTATTGAAATAGGTGGATCTTTGCGCGAAGTACATCACCCAGAACCAGGACTCTACCATATAGGATTTAAAATTGGTGATGGCGCGCAAGCATTACGCGATGTCTATAAGGAACTTGTCGAAAAAGGAGTGCGTATTCTTGGTGCAACGGACCACACAATCACCCACGGGATTTACATTCTTGATCCAGACGAAAATGAGCTAGAACTATATGCGGATATCTCTGACGCGTGGAAAACAAATCCGCAGGCAATAGCTGCGCCCGCAAAAGCGCTTCGATTAGAATAAAAAGAACCGAGCAGATGCCCGGTAAGAATGTGATGCAGAACAAGGCGCTAATCGGGATTCGTGTCCGAAGTCAATTCGATGGTCATTCCGACTCTCGCCCCGATCAGATCACAGCGATGGCGCAGCATCTGAGCTAAGCGCTGGTCATGCTGTCCGACCAGGGGAATGATCCATTCGCGCGTCTCTTCCACTTTCTTCGCTCTACGGTGCGAGGAGTACCACTCGGACCCTTCGGGCGGATCGATCAGATCGGTCAGGTTGTCGTAACGATCCGCCCCTTTGGCGAGCACGACATCCCTACCACCACCACGGATGCCCTCGAAGTAGTCTCCCTTGGAACGCTTCGGAAGTCGTACCAGGAATCCCGTAAGCGGGTCTTCCAATCCGTAGGTCTTGGACAGGGTCAGGACCTTGCGCGCGATCTCGGGACCAAAGGTCTGCTCCAGCTTCGACGGCGCATAGTTGGTATCTTCGAGCAGATCGTGCAGGATCAGCACAACGATCAGTTCGTACCCGACATACCCCAGGTCGATCAGAACCTGAGCTGCCCGACGCACATGCTCGAAGTACCGCTCGCCTCCGTCGCGCATCTGATCCGCGTGCCATTTCTTGGCATCGTCGTATGCCCAATGAATCCGTTGGCGCTGCCACTGAGGCATCGCCGGAATCCCTGTAAAGAACTGAAGTCTGTTCATGATCGCTCCTATTCATACCGATACCTCAAAATACCCCATCTGTCAAGCCGTCACAGGTCAGTCATTATCGCAAAGTCTGATACAATAGCCATCGGTATGAAACAAGAAATTAAGATTGGAAAGGAATTCAAAGACGCATTCACGGCCATGAACGAAACGGACAATAATATATTTATCACTGGGCGCGCAGGAACAGGAAAATCGACCCTTTTTCAATACTTCCGAGAGAAAACAAAAAAGCGACATGTCGTATTAGCTCCCACCGGAGTTGCCGCTTTAAATGTACGCGGACAAACCATTCACTCCTTTTTTGGGTTTCACCCATCTATTCACGAAAGCATGGTGCGTAAAGCCTCTGCCGACTCGATCCCTATGTTCAAGGCGATTGAAACAATTGTGATTGATGAAATTTCAATGGTGCGCGCGGATTTATTGGACTGTGTAGACCGCGCACTTCGCTTAAACCGCGGACGCCCACATGACCCATTTGGAGGCGTACAAATGATCTTTATTGGCGACCTCTTCCAACTTCCTCCTATTGTAACAAGCGAAGAAACGGATCGCTTTACGACCGAATTTTCTTCTCCGTATTTCTTTTCAGCGAACGTCATGCAACATATCGGCATGCGCATGATTGAATTAAAAACAGTACACCGTCAAAAAGAAAAAGCTTTTGTAGATCTTTTAGAAAAAGTACGCACGCGCACACTCACCCAGGACTCAATCGACGCATGGAATGAACGCCACGACCCGTACTTTGATCCGCGCGAAGAGCCCGATTTTATTCATCTGACCACAACGAATAAAATCGCCCAACAGCGCAATGACAATGAATTACGCCGCCTCTCTGGAAAAGCATGGAAGCTAAAAGCATATGCGTCGGGCGAATTACCCGACCGTCGTATGCCGTCCGAAGCACTCATTTCTATTAAAGAAGGTGCGCGCATTATGTTTACGATTAATGACGCCGAAAAGCGCTGGGTGAACGGAACACTCGGGACCGTGACACGCATTCACACAAAAGGACTTTCAAAAATCCCTACGCTCGATATTGAACTTGAAGACGGCAAAGTGGTTTCGGTACAACAATACAAATGGGAACTGTTTCAATATTTTCAAGACTCGGCCGGAAATCTCGTACAACATGTCATGGGTTCGTATACACAGTATCCAATTACGCTCGCATGGGCCGTCACCATTCACAAAGCTCAAGGAAAAACATTCGACCGCGTCTTGGTCGACATGGGCTGGGGCGCCTTTGCACATGGTCAACTCTATGTAGCATTAAGTCGCTGCACAACACTCAAAGGCCTGGTCCTACTCAAGCCCCTCCAAAAGAAAGATGCTATCTTAGACCAGGCCGTGGTGGATTTTATGGCGCGTCAGAACTAATCGGTTCTCCTATCTTGTAATTCGAGTACAGTACTTGGTCTATATCTACCACGAAAGAGTTCCATTTCTCTCCGTACAATTGAGTCGCCATTTCCTCTGTGGTCACCCAGTGCAATACGCCCCCTTTAGACACCGCATATACCTTTTCACTCAAAGGGAATTTTACCAAATACACTCCGGGTCTATGGGTCACGTTTGAACCAAGTCGAATACCATTCAGCACATCGCTATCCACCACACGTATACGAAGGAAATTTCTATACCACCCACGATATGTGTTGACGTCTGGAAATGGGTGACGTAGTCCGTCTCGACCACAGAAGTAAATGGTTGGCTCGGTAGAGCTTTTGATTAAGTTCGCACCCCCGCAGCCACTTGCGCGCACACCCTCTACTGATGATTTATCTTCATTGATATCCAAAACTCCGCGCCGCTCTTCTTCGGGGTTAAATACAAATGGACTTAGCACTTCCGGTTCCACAGGTTGACCCTCGCTAGACTGATCTTCACCAGGAGATTCTATCAACGCACCATCCTCTCCTGGAACAATAAATAATTCTTCATCACCTCCAAGAACCGAACCATCCTCCGCGCCACAGAACATTTGTATATAAATATTGGTTCCTTCTGGAAAAAGTCCATACAGATTCCAAACAAAGGCACGTGCAGGATTGGGTACGGACGCCATTGTGGTCCATGTAGCGCGATTATCTAGCGAGTATAAAAGATCCGTATGGTTCATTTCGGGTGCGTCTGCAATCCACGCAAATTCCAAAGAATTATTTTGCTGCCATGGACTACTAAGTGACTGAAATGCGCAAGTGCTCGAAAGCTGATTACTACGAGCACCTTCCAAGGTAAAAGACCATGCCGCAGGAGCGCTCAAGCTCACACCAAATGTATTTTCTGCGTCCACACTCACTGCAATGAGTGCCGCAGTCCATTTTGCATGCGCAATCGTAACCGAACGATAATCATCGCTCCATACCGGCGCTTCGTATAAATTAGAATTATCGTCTGCAATAGCAAATGTAGTTGGATCCATTGGCTCTGAAAAGAGAATATAAACCGATCGACTAGATTCGCGAGTAATACCATGTGCCGCAGGAATTACCTGAACCATCGCCGGCTCGGTAATATTGATTTCAAATGAAGAAATAGCAAGCGTCGCACTTATATTTCCCGCATAATCCGTGACCGTAATCGTACAATTTGTATGTGCTCCTTCGGTAAGTGCATTAAATTGAATAGAATTATTCCCCACAGCTGCATAGGCAGTAGTGCTCGAACAATCTCCCCCATATACAATACTTCCCTCTTCGTCTGTACTAAATACATATGTCGGGTTTGCATTTAATGTATATGTACCAATTGGAGTTACCTCAGCAAGCGCAGGAATACTCGTGTGAATACGAATATCCGTATGTCCCCCCAGTGAACTCATTGACCCTAAAGCAGGAAGTGTAATAACTGCCACATTAGCACTCATGTCCACAATAGATCCCCCATTTAATACCAATGCATTTTCGTCTACATAACTTAAATCTGCCGTATCGTCCCCTACCTCGACTGTGAATGTAAACAAGAGCGATCCCGATCCAGATCCGCTCACATAATCAACATATCTCCCTCCACCAATAGCTAAATTCAATTGCGGGGTCCCTGTAACTTCCACTACTTCATCAAACTGCACAATAACCGTAACCGTGTCCTCAACTCCGTACAAGCCGTCCGCATTCATTGAAGAAACACTCGTTACCACAGGAGCATTTGTGTCTGGAATGCTCGCATCGATTTCGATAGTACTATTCTGACCTAAAGATCCAGGTGCTCCGATCGCAGGAAAAACAGTATTAGCTGGACTACCAGCGGCATCCGTAATCGCTCCTCCGTTCAAAGAAAGCGCCGTGGTCGAAGTATAGTCTAGATCAGCCACAACATCTCCCAAAGCAACTGTATAGTGAAAGATCAAGAAATCGGTTCCAGATCCATTAAAATACGTCGCCACTGCAGACCCGCTCGCATTAAGCGCAATAAAAGGTGCACCAGAAGCATATACCGTTTCATCAAACTCTACGTGTATCGTAATAATATCGCTCTCATGATACACGCCATCTGTATTTTCCGAATGAATATCTAGCACTGCCGCCGCCGATGTATCTACCGTAAAAGAAGAAACATTCAATACGGCGCTTATATTTCCCGCCAAGTCTGTCACTCGTACTGTGCAATCCAAATACACTCCGTCAGCCAATTCGTTAAATGTAATAATATTAGGTCCCACAAAAGCACTGCTTGCTGCGCTCATACAAGATCCTCCATATGTAATCGCGCCCGCTTCGCTGCTAGAAAATGTATATTGCGGCGTACTATCATTTGCAGGGGTCGCTACTGGGGATATTTCGCTCAATATAGGTGGCGTCATTTCAAATGTCACAGAAGAGCCATCCATTGTATTCGTAATAGGCGCCCCAGGATTTTGTGCGAGATCGTTATAACTAATAGAAACAGACATAGCGCCTTCCGCATCCGCCAATGTCATGGTGCGTGAAGCAGTCCAACTTGTTCCACTTCCAGACACACTTACCGGCGCACCATTAAACGTCACCGAGGGCGTACTCAAATCTTCGCTAGACGTAAATGTGAGCGTCACAATGTCCCCCGCTTTTGCATATGCGGGATTTACATTGTTTGACGCAATACTTACAGACCCTAAAGATGGTGCAATACTATCTTGAATCGCCACCGGAGCGGTATCCGCCAAACTCACATTTGTCGCAATATCCGTGGCAGTAACTGACGGCGTAAGTGTTCCATCTTCTAATGCCGCAGGTGTCGCTAGCAACCCATCTATACCAACTGAAAATATTGTTGACCCACCGCTGAGCTGCTGTGTTTGTGTGCGACTATTCGTCCCATCAGAAAGCGTAACCGACACAAGACTGTCCGCCTCAGCGGTACCCGTTACGATAATATTTGATTTTTCTGTGGCGCTCACATAGTTATTCGAAGAAATAGATTCAATGACGGGCGCCGCAGGCGCCACCGTGTCAATATACGCAACGACCGTTGTCATATTGGACGGATGCGCATTTATTGATTCATTCCCCGCAGCATCAGTTCCCGTAATATGAACTTCCGAGGCAACCTCTCCATTCGCCGCTGCATCATATACAACCGTGCGCGCATAGCGATACGTATTTCCATAGACCAAAACCGTCGCCCCGTCCGTCACGTCATTCTCTGTGCCAGCTGCGTGAATCGAGATAGTAGGAGCACCTTCCAATACCTCATCTGCAATAACAGCAATATAATATGTGCCCACCGCTAAGTGCGGATGATCTCCCAGGGAAACGGTAAGATCACTATCTGCATAGTATTGAAGCGAAAATGTTGGGGTCCCTGTATGAATAGCAATATCCTTATTGAATCCTAAAGAACCCACCATGCTAGGAACTGGAAGTGTAAGCACTGCCGCGCTATTCACATCGTCCAATATTGTTCCCCTAGCCAAGCTCAATGCGTCTATTGCCGCATAATCTAAATCTACAATGTCTCCACCGCTGCCTATTGTGTAGTTAAATGTAAGCGTATTCGTACCCGACCCACTCGAATACCTAGGATGCGCTCCATTATTCAAGCCAAGCTCTGGCGTTCCCCCGATTGTATTTACCGTAACGGCACGCGAGAATGTAATTTGAATAGGCACAACCTGACCCGCACCATATGTTCCATTTTCCAATGACGAAGTGACATCGGCAACCGAAGTCTTCGTGCGGAAACGTACGGTTTGCCCGCGCCAAGTACTTGAAGCGCTCGTAGCCGTAGTCACACCGTGACTTCCAGCACTATTTGTAAGATTATCACCCGATGTATACCCCGCTCTACGCGCCGCTGCTCCTCCCGTTTGCACATCTGCACGCTCCGCAAATCCCTCTCCCCCATCATTCCACGACGTATTGGCTGTTGTTACATTCGTATTCAATGTAAATGCGCTAAATACTAATTCATTCGCATCTGTGGTGGTGACAGAGCCACCATTTGGCGCAGCACTCGTCCCTGTCGCCGACGAAACTTCTGCGAAAGAAGTCGTATTCCCACTGTATACAAAAACCTGTATTCCAATGGACCCCGGATTTGCATTTACCGTACTTGTGACCGTCAATTCCGTTCCTGCGGCGATTTTGTAAAAAATCGCCTGTGAAGGAGTTCCGCTTTGATTGATTGCCGTAGACCATCCCGCGGGCCCCGTGATAGTCGCATTTCCATTTGCACCCACCATCGCAATCAATAACTGCCCCGCGACTGGCGAGGTAGCAAGTGTTGCACTCACGCTCGCAGGAGTCGCTTGATTACTTGTTTTTGTTCCTGTCGCAGACTGAATAAAAGCTGCGTGCGCAGACCCGGACCACCACATAAAACCCAGCGCAAGCGCCCCTGCCAATATGCATCCCATCAACACCTTCTGTCCCCACGTTTGTAATGTTAGTTGCATACAGCAATAGATGCACTCATTATACAGTACGCCTATCTTTCTACAATCTGATACACTTTGAATTATCCACCCATTATGAAATATATCTCTGTGCGCATATCCCAAATTCTACGTTCTCTTCTTATATTTCTCATCGACTATTTTGCATTCACTCAATTTACTCCGGCCATCTTTGTTCAAGGGATCAGTGTACTCCTGCTCTTTGTCTGGGTAACCGTCCTCTTCTCACATGCATCATTCGACCAAGGTTTGTATCAACAAATTTTTACCCTCTTAGGCCTAGACGCTGTAAGTATTACCTCAAATGACCCACTTTTTTGGTCCACCATGCTGCGCGCACATCTTATTGTCAGCCTCCTCTTCCAACTCATATCACACGGGACACGCACGCTACGCAAAACAAATACAAAACCCCAAAGCCTCTTGCGGATTCTTGGTCTCTATCTCACGCTCCCCACGCTCACACTTTTTATAGGAATAATCGTACTCGCCATTGAACCCATTGCTCCAGGAAATACACGAGGTGGCATTATGGGTGCCTTATGTGTTATGTATCTTTTTGCTGTCGCAATAGTTTTTTACGGATCCCTCGCAAAGACTCTTTGCAATACGCTCACCGCAGCTCTTAAATCGACTACTAAGGCGCCATACTGATACACTTACTGTATATGTGGATTATTTTCGCTGCGCTTTCATCTATTACCGCCGCAGGTGTCGCCATTTTTGGAAAGATGGGATTGAAAGATATTGATCCAACACTCGCCACAACACTACGCGGCACAATTATGGCTTTCTTTCTTATTTCTATCACCGCCATGAGTGGTGCATGGAAAGGATTTTCTTTTTCAGATCTTAATCAAAAAGATTGGACCTTCTTATTACTTGCCTCGGTCAGCGGCGCCCTTTCATGGCTCTTTTACTTTGTAGCCCTCAAAACAGGCGACGCCACACGCGTAGCCGCAATAGACCGTACAAGTCTGGTATTCGTTGTTTTATTAGCGGCGCTATTCTTGGGTGAATCACTCAGCGCACGCTCTCTTACGGGCGCCGCACTTGTTGCTCTTGGCGCATTCTTGATCGTCCTCAAATAACCTCTTCATATTCTCTTCACATATAATGAAGTAAGGTGCTAGGTATGAAGATCCTCATTGTTGAAGATGAAGTAAAGCTAAACAAAGGCCTGGTAACAGGCCTTCAAAACCGCGGGTATGCGGTTGATTTTGCCTACGACGGTGAAGAAGGAGAAAATTTGGCGCGCATGAATGAATACGATGTCATCATTTTGGACCGCATGCTACCCATACGCGACGGCGTAACGGTTTGTCGCAATCTACGCGCACACGGTATTCATACGCCCATCTTATTCTTGACCGCACGCGACACTGTAGAAGACACCGTGGAAGGCTTGGATAGTGGCGCCGACGATTATCTCGTGAAACCTTTTTCATTCGAAGAACTTGTGGCGCGCATACGCACGCTCATGCGCCGCGTCCCTCAATTATCCGGCGATATTTTGACGCTCAAAGATCTACAACTCGACACTCGTTCACAAATCGTCACCATCAGCAAAAAGCCCGTCGAACTCACCTTGCGCGAATACGGATTACTGGAATATTTCTTACGCAATAAGGGTGCCGTCGTCACCCGCGAAGATATTCTTACCCATGTATGGGACCGATTCCATGATTCCTTTAGTAATGTTGTCGATGTCCACCTGAAAAATCTTCGTAAGAAACTACCGAAAGAATATGCAAAACGCATTCAAACTGTTTGGGGCAAAGGATACCGAGTCATTTGATTTATACTTTAAGCAATCGCGCGTTATCCTTACAAGCATATACGTTGTAATTGTAGCGCTCATTCTTCTTTTTTCTGGAAGCATTACACGTTTCGTATTCTCACAACGAATCACCGACCGATACGAACGCTTTCAGCACGCCACCCAAGAACATCCAGACCGTATTCCCCCTCCTCCAAATGCTATTGAGGTTCGGCAAGATTTAGTAGAAACCGTGCTTACCGTAAATCTTACCCTCCTCCTTCTTACCGGTATTTTAAGTTATTGGTTTGCCGGCTCCACCTTGCAGCCCATTCGCAAGGCTTATCATAAACAAAGACGCTTCTTGAGCGATGCTTCGCATGAATTGCGCACGCCACTTGCGATTTTGCAAACAAATTTAGAAAATGAACGCGACTCTGCCCCATCATCTGAAATGCGCCAGCAAATAGAAAGTCACTTAGAAGAAGTGGCGCGTATGCGGAATCTTGTGCAAGATTTATTAACGGTTTCTCAATTACACCGCGACACATTGCCCACAAATGAAACGTGGATACCTGTAAATCTAACCGATGTACTCTCGAATACCGTTGAACGGATTTCCCCTATTGCTCAAAAAGCACATATCACCCTCACTCTACAGTCACACACGCAAGAACCATTATTCATAATGGCGCCACGTGCGGAACTTGTCGCTCACGCATTCACGAATGTAATCCAAAACGCCATTTTGTATAATAAAGAAAATGGAAGCGTGAACATCACGCTCAATACACACGACACGCAGGTTAAAATTCGTATTGCGGACACCGGAATCGGCATTGCAAAAGAAGAAATCAAAAGTGTATTCAAACGCTTTTATCGCAGTGACAAAAGTCGCTCGCGCCAAAGTGGTGGTAGCGGGCTTGGACTTTCCATTGTGGAATCCATTGTAAGCGCACTTGGTGGACACGTAGCCATGCAAAGTGAACCAGAAAAAGGCACTATTGTTACCATTTCTCTACCTATCCACAGGGCTTCATAATTACTTCATGGGACCTTTGCTACGGTAACGATGCAATGTGGGAAGCGCCCCTAAATGTGTTCCGTGGCGCAGAGTCTTTATGAAGGGTTATTTGGAGAAACGCGACTCTCAATATCACCTTTTTAGACTCACCTTTATTGCTTAGAACTTCTAATCCATCTAACCATTCATACATGAAAAAAATAAGATACTCACGACGATTACTTGCAGCGTCCACTCTTATTGCGGGCCTTGGAGTGGTGGCGATCGGTGCCAGTACAACACTTGCAGCCCAACCTTCCTTTGAGCAAGGGCATCTGTCCGGCCTAGTAGAAGCGATCGCCGAACGATTCAACTTAAGTGAATCCGACGTACAACAAGTGATAGATGAGCAAATCGAGGAACAACGCGCACTCCATGAAACACATAAACAAGAAATGCTTGCGAAAGCTGTAGTGGACGGAAAACTCACACAGGCGCAAGCGGATGCAATTAGTGCAAAAGATATAGATGAAAAAGCATTCTTTGAAAGCCTCTCTTCACTCGATGAAGATGCGCGACATGAAGCGATAAAAGCCCACATGGAAGAGATGAAAGATCACATTGGCGGCCCGCGAGGCGAACATCATGACGGACCCCGTGGTGCATTTGGTCACAAAGGACTTGGGCGAGACGGCAACCCTGACTTCAACCTCGATACCGAGGTTGTGCAACCTTAATTCATAATCGCCGCCCCTTAGGGGCGGTTTTTTGATTCTAGTGATAGAATGATTCCATATGATCATGAAACAAAAAACCGCCCTTCTCATACTCTTCTTCGTCTTAAGCGGAGGCATTGTTTTTGCATCCATTCGTGCCAATCGCCATGCACCAAATCCAACGGAAACCGAAGGTGTAAATCCCACCTTCATAGACACGGTCACTGAATCTATTGCAGAAATCGTTACCCCTGCATCAGAAAAACCCGCCTATGCGTCTGCAAATCTTTCGGTGCCCTATATCGCCGAAACGCCCGATGGTGTGTGGGTCGGTTCTTGGAAAAATGGATGCGAAGAAGCCGCAATCACCATGGTTGAAAAATTCTATGCAGGACTTTCAAGTGTAAGTAAAGAAGAGGCAAAAGCAAGCATGCAGATTCTTTTTGATTGGCAAAATGCACAATATGGAGAAGATGCGAATTCGGACGCAGAGCGCATGCTCGCGATCATGCAAACAAATTCTTCTTTTGAAGCAACGCTCGTGCGCAATCCCACCATCGAGGCGATCAAAGCAGAGCTAGACGCAGGTCGCCCCGTGATCGCCATTCACCGCGGCTTTGATTTAAAAAATAAAAATATCCCCTTCATTCCAACCGCGTCTTCGTATCACGCGACTACCATTAAAGGCTATGACGATTCAGAACAGGAATTTATCGTACAAGATACGGGCGATACCAAACATGGCGCAGACCATCGCTATGACTATGAACTGTACATGAATTCGCTTCATGACTATACGGTCGCAACAGACACAGCGGACGGTCCTCCAACCGTTTTCTTCACTCACCCAAGTTTACTGTAAAGCATTTCAAAAATCTTTTTCTGGAATGCGGCAAACCGAGGATTTTCAATCACGAGTGACGTTTTTTGATCAAAGTCATCGAAGATTACTGTATTTCCGTAAATCGTTTGACCGATATTATATTCAAAAGCATCAAACTCGGGCGGGAATACTTTAGACGCACAGTTAAGACGCTTTTTGTACTCCTTTCCTCGTAGCGTAGCGTTCGTAATTACAAACTGCTCCCATTCCTTTTCATCCCGCACAGCTGAATAATCTTTTGGAAGAAATGATTGATACTGCACCGTTCCGTCATATGCATCGTAACGATAAAATGTACTTCCTTTTTTGAGGTGGTACATTTTATCTTTTAATACGGACCGCATACCCTCAATTCCTTCCACGAATTTAATTTGAGGTTTTTCACTCGAGCGATCAAAATCTGTTTGCAATTCAGTTACGGTATTTAAAAATCCTTGTGCGTATTGCTCAAATAATGCCTTCAATCGCTCAGGCGATTCCGCAATATACAGTTTTTGTTTTCCACGCAGCGTGGCACTAAGTAATTGCTTTTCTACAAGTGTACCTAAAGCTTTGTAGATCGTTGGGCGATGGAGCCCACTTACGCGCGCGATATCCGAAACCGTTCCTTTTTTCAAACGCAATAATGCTTTATAAACCCCGGATTCTTGAAGGGTAAGTCCCGCACGCGTGAGTTCTGAAGTATTCATATGTACTTTATTATTACAAGTTTGAAACTACCATTTTCCCCATCAAAAGTCAATATTATTACTATTTATAGAATAAAGTATTACAAAATGTACTTGAATTTGACACAAAATTGACAGACGGGAGTATCTTGACCCTGTTCCTCCATAAGTCCTTTCACAATTGGAAGTTCCCATGAATTCCCGAGCTGTTCACAGGGCTACCGCCCCGCTTCGCGTGGCCGTCATTGGCACGGGCGACGTGGTGCGCAATTGGCATATTCCTGCCATAAAGCGCATCGACGAACTCCAGCTTGTTGCGGCAATGAGTCAGACCCAAGGTCGTGGCGAAGCATTGTGCGATGAGTTTGGCATTCCTCGCCTATACGGCGACGTGCAGAGCCTCGCCGCCGATCCGGAGATCGACTTCGTGATCGTAGCCAGTCGTGACCGCGACCACGTGGCACACGCAATCTCGCTTATGAAGGCGGGAAAACATGTGCTCGTGGAAAAGCCCGCAGCGCTAAATATGCGCGAGTTCAACAAGCTCTCCAAGGCGTACGCATCATTCTCTGGCAATTTCGCCGTGGGATACCACTTGCGCCATCACGACGCACACATGCACATGCGGGGCGCAGCACTCTACCCCAGGTTCAATGAGCGCCTCGAATCAATCGAGATCGATTGGAGCTACATCGCGCCCTTGCAAGAATGGCGCATGAATTCACAGTCGTCCGACTGGTGGGCCATGAGCACGCTTGGCACACACTGTATTGATCTCGCCTACTGGATCAGTAATGTATCGGCACACCACATGAAGCGCCCGCGCATGCAGATTCGTAATGATCTGTATGGTCAGCGCGACGAAGAAGTGGACCTTCAGTACGCTCTCGAGTGGGACAATAAAAAAACCGACGTCAGTATCAAGGTGTCGGTGATCAAGCGCCAAACGCGCCGAGTCACCATGCGCACCTCACATCGAACTATTGAGTGCATTGAGACCCTTGGTCCCAAGGGCGAGGGACAACTTTTCGTAAACGGCAAATTGCATCCCTTTGTGGCCCGCAGCCCCTACGAAGCACAGCTGCGCGACATGTTGCGCTCGATCAAAGAGGGAGACGAACCCCTCAGCGACTTCCATGCCGCGTACAATAACGTACTGTGCATGTCTCGACTCAACCGTCTGCGCAAGCAGACATTGGAGGAATAATGTACCACGAGCAAAAAGAATCCTATCGCGGCAAGCACTTTACCGTTCCCGTGTTCTCACGCGAGGGCGGCGTGGCGTTCACACCCACGCTCGCACAGGACCACTCCGCTGCTGACGCTGGCGAGCCGGCCGATCTGGCGA
>CAYPYH010000001.1:25393-37845 GCA_964415145.1 uncultured Gammaproteobacteria bacterium | reverse complement strand
TTGTGGCGCCACAATTGTACACAAGCCAAAGTTGGCAGGTATTTATTGATTCGCACGAGGAAGAAGTATTGTCGTCTGGCGCCGAATTTCAAATCACTCCCGAGATTCTCGCGCAAGTAATTTGGCCACAGGAATCGGAAGTGAAAGAATATGAAGATCCAAATGACGGTTCGCTTGTTATTTTATTTACGATTCACGGAAAAAAGATTTTGTTCACGGGTGACGCGGGAATTGATCAGGAGGCGGAGTATATAAAAGAATTGGGGGATATTGATATTTTGAAAGTGGGGCATCATGGAAGCTACACGTCTACTTCGCGTGATTTACTTGAGGCCACGAGCCCCGAAGAAGCGGTCATCTCGTGTGGCGTAGATAATGAGTATGGCCACCCGCATAATGTTACACTTAATCGCTTGAAGGAATTTGGGGCCACCATTTGGCGTACGGACCAGCAAGGAGATATTCGAGCCCGTATAGATGCGGACGGGTATGAAGTGGATGCTTTTGGGCTTTAGGTTCCGGATTGACAAAATCACGCAATATGTTTAGAATTCAAGCAAAACCAAACTATTATGACACCATCACAACGCACACTCGTGCTCATTAAACCAGATGCCGTTCAGCGCGAACTTGTAGGAACAGTACTTAGCCGTTTCGAACAAAAGGGTCTTAAGATCGTCGGAATGAAGCTCATGAATATTGAATCAGCAATTGTTGACGAACATTATTCTCATTTGACCGACAAGCCATTCTTTGGAGATTTGAAAAAGTTCATGATGCAAACTCCAGTTGTGGCAGTTGTGTTGGAAGGTATTGAAGTGATCGACGAAGTACGTAAAATCGTTGGTTCAACAAATCCACGCAAAGCAGACGCTGGAACGATCCGTGCGGACCTTTCTATGAATGTGCCATCAAACATGGTGCACGCATCAGACTCACCAGAAGCGGCAGACACAGAAATCAAGCGCTTCTTCCGCCCAGAAGAAATCGTTGAGTACGTAAAGTTCACAGATATCTACCACTTCGGAGAAGGAGTGTAGTAAAAGAAACGCCCCTCGGGGCGTTTTTTAGTAAACGTGTTATCATTATGTCATAATATTAACCTTATTTATGAAGATATCTAAAGTGGGAATCGCGGCACTTGTGGTGATTGTTTTGGCGGCAGTTGCGTATGTGTACATGAAGTCTTCAGAGGAAGCATCAGAAGTTCCGACAACGATTGATCAAAAGACGGAACCGCTTACGTACACAAAAAATGCTTCTTTGTTCAGTGTGACGACGCAAGAAGAAGTTGCAAAGGTCAAGGCGGAAGATTTGTTATCAAACTCACAAGGTTGCGGGGGGAATGAAACACTTAGTCATTTTCAAAGTATCGCAAGTCAAATGAAAGATGCGAGAAAAGTAGTCTACAATTTTACCTCTACCGATAAGAGCCAAGACGCTGGCGTGTATCGCGTAACCGCGCTTGAAAATAAAGCTGGATACAAGACATTGGACGAAGTAAAGAAAGATTGGAATGTCTGTGACGCAGGCGCAACATATCCAATCATGGTAAATGCTAATTGGATGCTATTTAGTGATTCGTGTGGAACAGGATACGATGACGGGTCTGGACTACCTCACGGGTGTAGCGTTGTACAAGATGCTGTTAGCTCAAGTCTAAAGCTAAACTAGTTCATGTTAAAAGGCGCCCTTCGGGGCGTTTTTTTGTACTTGCAGGATTTACGCAACGCGGTATATTTAAGGAGTCATGATCGTCATTGTGATTGGCCAACTTCACAATGCAAGAACCCAATCCTACGTTTACGTAGTATCGGTGAAATGACATCGTCCAGCTGTCCGAGCCAACTGATGTTGGCGGACGTGCGGGGGTTCAGCGGTCTTTTGTGAGCGTAGGAACGTTTCTTGGTGGAATTTCTGCCAAATGCGCAAATTGCTCATTACCCACATGGGAAAAGGACCAATCCAATCGATCGTGACAAAGAAGCACCCCAATCGGGGCGCTTTTGTTTATAAATGAGGATCCGTGTATTGACAAAAGCGTCTTTTATCCTTACGTTTAAAAGGTCCATAAGGGAGCTCTCATGGGAAGTCCACAGTTTTTGAAGCCCGAGCAGGCGCTTGCGCTCTTGGCGAAGCCCAAGATTCCGTCAGACAAGGCACACTTGGTGCTTCGACGGATCGGACGTGTTTACGAGACCATTCAGCGCATTGCAGCTCATCGGCAGACGCATCCGGTTGCGGCCGGAAAGCGCCTGGCGGGTGAACTGCTCAAGCAGTTTGGTAGCGACAGTCAGTTGATCGGGCGCTTTGGTGAGAACGAGGTCTTGGCACGCATCGCGCTTGCTATTCGCTTTGTTCGACTCGAAATGCGTACGCTCATCGACGACGTGGTGCCGCCTGACCTCATGTCCGACGTCAGTTTCCATAATGACGTTGCGGTGCAGAGTAATCCGGCAATCCTCATGAGCTACGTGCTCGCAGACGACCACGGCATTTCGGGAGATCACCAGGTTGAGCGTGAGCATCTTCGTTCGCGACATGCACGCACCATGCTCGTGCTCGGTATTCTCGGGTTCTTGCTTGAAGCGGTTGACGAAGTTGGCTGGATCGAGCAAGACTTGCGTGAACTGTCGGACGCCGTCCGTTACGACGCACAGATGTCCAATGTGCATGTGGTGACGGGAATTGCTACGAATGGCACCATCGAGATCGTGCCAGAGAGTGTGAATGTATTTGCTGGTGAAGAGTCACCTGAGGCGTACGTACAGGAACTGAATGCACGAGGGTTGCGCGTGTACCGCGCCGATCTCTTGTGTCGTGAAGCAACGGTGGAAGGGGATACCTTCTTCATCTTCACCAACGCTCGACCCAAGGAATTGTTCGCAAAGATCATCAAGACGCTACGTGGTCGCAGTGACCCCAAGGGCTATCTGCGCGACAGTCGTGGTGTGAAAGACGTGGTTGTTGCAGTGCGTTCAGAGGGTGTCTTGCGCCCCGCAACACGTGCAGATGTACGACGCTGGGAAAGTGTGGTGCGCACGCAAGTATTTGCACTTCCGGGCGTTTCGCCGGAGACCATTGAGAAGCCCGAAGGAATGAAGGCAACACATAGTGGCGGGAAGCACTGGGACCGTAAGATCTACGGCCGCATTGTGCGGGATCGTCTTGATGAGTATCGCGTAGGTGGCCGATTCGAGTGGCTCATGCAGCCAATCGCGGATCATCTGCACGACCTCTTGAGCGTTTCGGACGACCATCACGATGTGTACGTCATGGGCCGCTTCTGGTCCGATTTTCTTCCTGCTGCATTCCCGCACCGCACCTGGGGGCAGAAGGGGAGCGAAGAGTATGCGCGTGTCATGAAGCATTGGCTCAGGATCGTGGAAGCGCGCCTGTCCTCCTGACCTTGGGGCAGTTCTTGCCCCTCTTTTTTATTTTGCGAGAAGTCTTGAAATATGCGATTATATGGATGTTATGAAAGAACTGAATATCTTATTTATTACGGCTTCCATTCGTGAAGGGCGTCAATCTCCTAAAGTATCCGAAGTATTACTCCCACTATTTCAAAAACAATCTAGCATTAAGGTAGAGGTAATTGACTTGCAGGTTCTCAATTTACCCATGTTTACGGATGCAGATCCAAGTGGTCCGGCACTTACGATTATCGAAGCGTATAAAAAAGCGGACGGTATTGTAATCGTGACGCCTGAGTATAATCACAGTATTCCGTCGGTTTTAAAAAATGCGATTGATTACGCGGTAGAAAAAGAATTGTATGGAAAACCGGTGACGGTTGTGGGGGTTTCAAGCGGTCCATTTGGTGGCGTGCGCGCAATCAAGGAATTGGCCCACGTGTGGCAAGGTGTGAAAGGAATTTCGCTTCCCGTTTTTCTACCAACACCAAAAATTGAAGAATTCGATAGTGCAAATCCACCTGCGGATTGGCTTAAAAATGCAGAAAATTTCGTTACGCAGTCACTATACTGGTTCCGCGTGATTAAGGAGGGAAAGGAGATTATAAAATAATATGGCAACACTTTCGATTACAGGTGGCGTGCCGCTTAATGGTACGGTGCAGATTTCAGGAGCAAAGAATGCAGCGTCAAAAATGATTATCGCTTCTCTTTTGACAGCAAAAAAGGTCACGCTTCATAATATTCCGCTCAACCAAGAAAGTGATATTGCGCTTGAATTGGTTCGTATGGTGGGAGCGTCGGCGACTTTGGAAGATCATACTGGGCACCTGGAGGCGGCTCGCGTAACATCAGCGTCTACATTGGCGCAATCGCGCAAGAATCGTCTTTCTATTTTGATGGCGGCACCACTTCTTCATCGTGTAGGGGAAGCTCATATTATTCGTGTTGAGGGCGATAAAATTGGTCCGCGTCCCGTGAATTTTCATACGGACGCTTTGCAGAAAATGGGCGCAAAGATTCAAGACACGGCTGACGGATGGCGTATTTCGAGCGCGGAACGTTTGCGCGGTATCTCGATTGAGCTTCCATATCCGTCTGTTGGAGCAACGGAAACCATTTTATTTGCCGGCGTTTTAGCACAAGGAAAAACGGTTATTAAAAACGCCGCAATCGAACCAGAAATTCACGAACTCATCATGATGCTTCAGAAGATGGGGGCGATTATTGAATTGGGCGCTGGGCGCGTAATCGAAATCACGGGGGTTGATTCGCTTCATGGGTGCGAACATACGGTACTGCCAGATCGTTTAGAGGTAGCTTCATACGCCTGCTTAGCGCTTGCGACAAAAGGAAAGATTCATTGTAAGGGCGCACAGCACCGCGATATGATCACCTTTTTAAATGCGGTACGCCAGCTCGGGGGCGACTTCGAAGTAAAAGAGGACGGCATTACATTCATTGGGCGCGACCATTATAAGGCGCTTACGGTTACTACGGATACATTCCCTGGGTTTTCAACCGATTGGCAGCAACCATTCGTCGTTCTCATGACTCAGGCACAAGGAAAATCTACCATGCACGAAACGGTGTATTCAGACCGCTTTAAATATACAGAAGCACTGAATTTCATGGGGGCCAATATCGAAATTGTTTATTTGCCAGACGAAATTCGTAGCCCTTTCCAGCTTCAGAACTATGCACAAAGCGCTATCGTGAACGGTCCCACGCGCTTAAAAGCGGCACATATGACCGTGCCCGACATTCGTGCCGGTCTTGCCTATGTAGTGGCTGCATGTGTTGCCGAAGGCACGTCTACGCTCAACGGACTGGAACATTTGGAACGAGGATATGAAAATCTGGTCGGAAAATTGCGAAGCGTGGGCGCTCAGATCCATTTAGTTGAATAATGTATGTTGATTGATTTATTTTTACGTTCCCCTGGCGTTGCGCTCGCATGGCTAGCGGTTATTGTGATGGCGCTTTCGATTCACGAATTTTCACATGCGCTCGTGGCTCATGTAAAAGGCGACTCTACGGCGGAACAATATGGTCGCCTTACACTCAACCCACTTGCGCATCTCGACCCTATCGGGCTCATTCCGCTTCTCCTTTTTGGCTTTGGTTGGGCAAAACCTGTACCTTACAATCCCTACCACTTCAAGCATCCGCGCATTGATTCGCTTCTTGTGGCTCTTGCGGGTCCGGGGTCTAATCTGGCACTTGCGGCCATAAGTGGTCTTGTATTTCGTGCCCTTGCTGCTTCGGGAGGGGATTATGGGCTTTTGCCTATTTTCTTGATTATCTCGACTCTCGTGAACCTCATGCTCTTCTTTTTCAATTTGATTCCTATCTATCCACTCGATGGAGCAAAGATGATTGATGCGGTGTTTATCAAGGCGTGGCACCAGGTCTGGGTTCAGCGCCTAAAGGTCTATGGACCTCAAATTCTGCTTGTTTTGGTTCTTATCTCGCTATTTACGAATATCGATACCTTCTTCTTTGTTTCAATTCCGGCTCAATTGGCATGTTATGGGTTTACGGGCACCGCTTGTTTTGCGCAATTAGCGAGCGTGCTTTAGGTTACGAGGCCATTCTTGGCAAATATTGACCATTTTACGCCTATATGTTACAGTCCCGGCACATTAAATTATGCCTACAGTTAACCAATTGATTCGAAAAGGGCGTTCTCCAAACTTGCGAAAGTCAAAGTCGCCTTCTTTGCAATTTACACTTGATACCTTGCACCGTGCGAAAACAGAATTGCGCCGTGGTGCTCCATTTAAGCGCGGAGTTTGTACTCGCGTATTCACCATGACTCCTAAGAAACCGAACTCAGCGCTTCGTAAAGTAGCACGTGTTCGTCTTTCTAATGGTCAGGAAGTAAACGCTTACATTCCAGGAGAAGGTCACAACCTTCAAGAGCACTCAATCGTAATGATTCGTGGTGGAAAGGTTAAAGACTTGCCGGGTGTTCGCTACCACATCGTTCGTGGTCGTTATGACACCAATGGTATTGACTCACGTCGTCGTAGCCGTTCAAAGTACGGAACTAAGCGTCCAAAAGAAGCTAAAAAGAAGGCGTAAAAAGCCTTCTTTGCTCCAATTTTAAACAAGTTGCTTTTGCAGGTACCGCCGGTCGCTCAGGCGGGAAAAACACAAAACAACATAAATCTATACAAATATGCGCGGTAAACAAGCACCGGTACGCGACCTTAAAGGAGACCAAAAATACGGAAACCCACTCATTACAAAGTTGATTAACTACGTAATGTTTGATGGTAAGAAGAACACTGCTGAACGTATCGTATACGAAGCATTTGAAATTGCTGAAAAGCAAATGAAGCGTCCAGCAATGGAAATTTTTGAAGATGTTATGAAGAACATCGTTCCAGCCGTTGAAGTACGTTCAAAGCGCGTAGGTGGAGCAAACTACCAGATCCCAACACCAGTAAAAGGAAACCGTCGTCACGCACTTGCGTACCGATGGATTCTAGAAGCTGCTCGTGGACGTAAAGGAAAGCCAATGGCACAACGTCTTGCGGCAGAATTGATTGCAGCTGCAAACAATGAAGGTGATGCGGTAAAGAAACGTGCAGACGTTATCCGTATGGCAGAAGCCAACCGTGCCTTCGCCCACTTCGCTCGCAAATAATCTAAATCCTCTTCACCTTACAACTATATGTCTCGTGAGTATTCCCTCGAAAATACACGCAATATCGGTATTATTGCGCACATCGATGCTGGTAAAACAACGACCACTGAACGCGTGCTCTTCTATACAGGAAAGAAGCACAAAATTGGTGAGGTGCACGAAGGTGAAGCGACCATGGACTGGATGGAACAAGAACAGGAGCGCGGTATCACTATTACTGCCGCTGCGACCACTTGTTTTTGGAAAGACAACCGTATCAACATTATTGATACGCCAGGTCACGTAGACTTTACTGTTGAAGTAGAACGCTCACTTCGCGTACTCGACGGGGGAGTAACCGTATTCGACGGAGTAGCCGGAGTTGAACCACAGTCTGAAACCGTATGGCGTCAGGCGGATAAGTACCAAGTGCCTCGTATTTGTTTCATTAACAAGCTTGACCGAACGGGTGCAAACTTCCAAAAGGACTTGGACTCTATTTTGAAGCGTCTTACAAAGAAAGCTCATCCAATCCAGCTTCCAATCGGAAGTGAGGCGGAATTCCTTGGAATTATCGACCTTTTGCGCATGAAAGCATTCATGTACCGCGACGAATTGGGTAAGAATATTGAAGAAATTGAAATTCCAGAAGAATACAAGGCAGCTGCTGTAGAATGGCGCGCTAAATTGGTAGAAGCGATCGTTGAAAATGACGAAGCTGCCATGGATAAGTACCTTGCTGGAGAAGAAATCCCAATGGATGAATTGAAGCGTATTTTGCGTAAAGCAGTAATTAAGCTCAATATTTTCCCAGTAATGTGTGGTTCGGCGCTCAAGAACAAGGGAGTACAGCTCTTGCTCGACGCTGTTATTGATTATCTTCCATCACCTCTCGACGTTCCAGCAATTTTTGGAAGCGACCCAGACGGAGACCACGATGAAAAGAACATTGAAGTAAAAACTTCAGACACTGCTCCATTTGCCGCACTCGCGTTCAAAATTGCAGCCGATCCATTCGTTGGAAAGCTTGCCTTTTTCCGCGTGTACTCAGGAGTATTGAAGTCAGGAACATACGTACTTAACGCTGCGAACGGAAAGAAAGAACGTATTTCACGTATCGTTCGTTTGCACGCAAACTCTCGCGAAGAAGTATCAGAAGTGTACGCAGGAGACATTGCTGCAGCCGTAGGGTTGAAGGAAACAACAACTGGTCACACTCTTTGTGATCCTGACCACCCTGTACTTTTGGAATCAATCACATTCCCAGAACCAGTTATCTCTTTGGCACTTGAACCGCTTACAAAAGTCGACCAAGAAAAAATGTCGATGGCGCTTTCAAAGCTTGCGGAAGAAGATCCAACTTTCAAAGTGCACTCAGATCCTGAAACCATGCAGACCATCGTGTCAGGTATGGGAGAATTGCACCTTGAAATCATTGTAGACCGCATGAAGCGCGAATACGGTGTGGAAGTAAACGTAGGTCGCCCACAAGTGAGCTACCGCGAAACAATCCGTTCATCTGCTGAAGCTGAAGGAAAGTACGTGAAGCAGTCTGGTGGTCGTGGACAATACGGTCACTGTTGGTTGCGTGTTGAACCAATCACTGAACCAGATCAGCCAAACTTCATTTTCGAAGATGAATTGAAGGGAGGAGCTATTCCTCGTGAATACGTTCCAGCGGTTGAAAAGGGTGCTCGTGAATCAATGACACGCGGTGTTATTGCTGGATACCCACTTATCAACATCAAAGCAACGGTATTCGATGGTTCATACCACGACGTTGACTCTAACGAAGCTGCCTTCAAGATGGCCGGATCAATGGCCTTCCAAGCAGCAACAAAACTCGCTAAACCAGTTCTTTTGGAACCGGTGATGAAAGTGGAAGTTATCACTCCAGACGAATTCATGGGAACAGTTGTTGGAGACTTGAACTCAAAGCGCGCACAAATCCAAGAGATGGGTCAACGCGGAGAATTGAAGACTGTTCAAGCTCTCGTTCCACTTGCTGAAATGTTCGGATACTCAACAAACGTTCGTTCAATTTCTCAAGGTCGCGCAAGTTATTCAATGGAATTCTACCAGTACCAAGAAGTACCAAATAACGTTGCCGAAGCGATCAAGGAAAAGCGCAACGCAAAATAAGCGTTGTATGATCTCGCAAAAGCCCGCCTTAAAAAGGCGGGCTTTGTGTATTGCGTCCTTTTGCTTCTTGCAGTAATCTCATGGCATATGGCAATAGATTTTGAACGGTATTTAGAAATCATGCGGCGCACTGGTTTTCCGGTTATTGTGGCGCCCGAGGTAGGGGAGCCAGTGGTTTTGATGCCTCTGGATGCCTATGAAGCATTTGTTGGCGCCGACCCTATCGTGGTCCAAAAACCCGCCCCGAGTCAGTTTGTGGCTCCAATTGACCCGCCAGCCGATTTGCGACCCTATGATATTTCCGAGGAAACGGCACCATTTGTGCCCCCGGTTCAGCCGGTAACTGAAATTCCGGTTCCTGAGCCTGAAATAGCCCCAGAACCCCCTAAAAAGCCCCTGAATTTTCAAAAATCAAAAGGGGAGCTCAAGTCCGCCGAAGACCGCTTTTTCCTGGAGCCCCTCGAATAGGTCCACTTTAAGCCCAGGACTTGCAATAAATCAGAGGATTTGCTACACTTCCCGCACTCATAACTCATGAGCTCAACGCTCCTAATACATTTAATTTAATATGGCACAATTTGATCGTACAAAGCCACACGTTAACGTTGGAACCATTGGTCACGTAGACCACGGTAAAACCACTTTGACCGCTGCGCTCTCAATGCTTTTCTCACCAGAAGGGCAAAAGAAGGATTATTCAAACATCGATAACGCTCCTGAAGAGCGTGCTCGTGGTATTACGATTTCTACTTCACACGTGGAGTACGAATCAGCTGCGCGTCACTATGCGCACGTTGACTGTCCAGGTCACGCTGACTACGTGAAGAACATGATTACGGGTGCTGCTCAAATGGATGGTGCTATTTTAGTAGTATCAGCAGCAGACGGACCAATGCCTCAAACTCGTGAGCACATTCTTTTGGCTCGCCAAGTAGGAGTGCCTTACATCGTTGTTTTCTTGAACAAAGTAGACATGGTGGACGATCCAGAGCTTGTTGACCTCGTTGAAGAGGAAATCCGTGAGCTTTTGACAAAATACAAGTTCCCAGGTGCAGAAACTCCAGTAATCCGTGGTTCAGCTCTTAAGGCTGTTGAAGGAGATGCTGACGCAAAGGCACAAATCCAAAAGCTTATTGACGCTTTGGATGCTTATATCCCAACCCCAGAACGCGCAACAGAAAAGCCATTCTTGATGCCAATCGAGGACGTTTTCTCTATTGAAGGACGCGGAACTGTAGTAACAGGTCGTATTGAACGTGGAACAATCAACATCAACGAAGAAGTTTCTATCGTTGGTCTTGGAGACACTCAAAAGACAGTTGTTACTGGTATCGAAATGTTCAACAAATTGCTTGACAAGGGTATGGCTGGAGACAACGCTGGTCTTCTTCTTCGTGGTATCAAGAAGGACGATGTTACCCGCGGTATGGTGCTTGCAGCTCACGGTAGCGTAACTCCTCACACTAAATTCGAAGCTGAAGTATACGTACTTGGTAAGGAAGAAGGAGGACGTCACAAGCCATTCTTCAAGGGGTACAAGCCTCAGTTCTACATCCGTACAACGGACGTAACTGGTGAAGTTTCAGAACTTCCAGCAGGAGTTGAAATGGTTATGCCTGGAGACACAGTAACTGTGACCATCTCACTTATTGACAAAGTAGCTGTGGAAGACCAAATGCGCTTCGCGATCCGCGAAGGTGGTCGTACCGTAGGTGCTGGTGTTGTAACAAAAATTATTGAGTAATAAACCATACGAAGGGAGTTAATCTCCCTTCGTTATCGTTCTTTTTATGACAGTTGAAACAAAGGAAAACAAACAACGTATCCGTATCAAGATCCGCGCCTATGACCACAAAATCATCGACGCTGCAACGGAAACGATTATCAAAACAGTACAACGCAGTGGTGCGACTGTACTTGGACCAATCCCACTCCCAACAGAAAAGCGTCGTTACACAGTAAACCGTTCAACCTTCGTTCACAAAACATCTCGTGACCAATACGAAATGCGCGTGCACAAGCGTTTGATCGACATTGTGAACCCTAGTTCTGGAACCGTGGAAGCACTCATGTCTCTCAACTTACCATCAGGGGTGGACGTTGAAATCAAGATGTAATTGCTGTGGAGCTTTTGCTCCACATGAGCTGACGAAATTCGTCATTTCATGTGGGTCAAAAAACCCAGGCTATCTATAATGAACCGGAAAGAAAGATCCGTCGCGAGGCCTAGGCCTTCGCGAGTAAACGGAAAACCTTCCCGTCGCTTCAGACGATAGAACGAAAAGAAACAATTCAAATTTTAAGTAACGGTTCCAAAGAAACACTATAGGTTGCGAAGGGATTATTCATACATACTCAATCGTTTGAGTATTCTCGAATAATAACCGAGTAACACGGCCAGAAGCCGCTATATATTCGTATCTTTGAAATATATATCGACTTCTGGTTTTTTTAAACCAGCTAATTAAATCCTAAAGAATATATGAAAGTCCTCTTAGGAGAAAAACTCGAAATGACCCAGGTATTCCGCGAAGACGGAACCGTGGTGCCGGTAACGCTTGTAAAAGCAGGACCGTGTACTGTGACCTCTGTGCGCGTGAATCCCGCTGGCAAAAAGTCAGCAACCCTCGGATTTGGAACAAGTAAAAGTGTTGCAAAACCACAAAGAGAGGAATGGAAGGGTCTTGGCTCTTTCGCGCATGCTAAAGAATTTGTTGTGTCAGACGACACATCATTGGAACGTGGTGTTGTTCTCAATGCAACCGTATTCGCTGAAGGCGACATGGTGAACGTTGTAGGAACTTCTAAGGGTCGCGGTTTCCAAGGTGTTGTAAAACGCCATGGTTTCCACGGAAGCCCAAAGACGCACGGTCATAAAGACCAATTGCGTATGCCAGGTTCAATTGGTGCCGGTGGACCACAGCGTACCTTCAAAGGTATTCGCATGGGTGGACACATGGGAGATGCGCAGGTTACGGTTAAAAACTTGGAAATCGTAAAAATTGATCTTGCGAATAATACAATCGCGATCAAGGGTGCGGTTCCAGGAGCTCGTGGAAGCTTGATTACTATTAGTGCAACTGACGGAAACGTATGGAATTAACAGTATTTTCATCTAAGGGTCAGAAGTCTGGAACAATTTCTGTTGCAGATGAGATTTTTGGTGTTGCATTAAAGCCAAGTTTGGTACACGAAGCAATCGTGGCTCAAGACGCTAATAGCCGTGTGATGTACTCACACGTAAAGGATCGAGGAGAAGT
>CAYPYH010000001.1:0-25383 GCA_964415145.1 uncultured Gammaproteobacteria bacterium | reverse complement strand
CTGGTAAGAAGCCTTGGAAGCAAAAGGGAACCGGACGTGCACGTCACGGGTATCGCCGCAGCCCAATTTGGAGCGGTGGTGGTATCACTTTCGGACCAAATGCGTTCCGTAACTTCTTCAAGAAGATTAACAAAAAAGTGCGTCGTAAAGCGATTCACATGGTGCTCTCAGACCGTGCACGTGACGAACGTTTCCTCGTTGTTGAATCTTTCGACATCGAACAAGGAAAAACCAAGAACCTCGCAGTCCTTCGCGCAGCGCTTCCTGGTGCAAATCGTCCAGCATTGTTCGTAACTGCTCCATCTGACATCCAGATCGCGCGCGCTGCTCGTAACTTGCCTCGTACACAAACCATTGCGGCTCACAGTCTCAATGCACGTGATCTTACGCACGCAGAATACGTAGTGGCATCAAAGGACGCTCTCGATATCATTACAAATACGTATAAAGCATAGATATGGGAGTAATCGAAAAAATCACAAAGCGTAAGCCAGCTGCAGCTAAAGAGGACAAGAAGCCAGTAAAAAAGGCAACGAAGACTGTAAAAGCAGCAGTTCCTGTGAAGACAAAGAAGAACCGCGAGATCTCACACAAGGCATTCAATATCATTATTGGACCAATCGTGTCAGAAAAAGCAGCAAGTCTTTCTTCAAACAACAATGTAGTCGTGCTCAAGGTGCGTAAATCTGCAAACCGCGTTTCAGTACGTAATGCAGTGCGTGAACTTTACAAGGTAACTCCTGTGCGCGTAAACATGATTTCTGTTCGCGGAAAGAATGTGCGTTTCGGACGTTTCCAAGGAAAGCAGAACGATTATAAGAAAGCACTTGTGTTCCTTCCAAAGGGAACATCAATTGACCTCTTTGAAGGCGTATAATATGGGTATTAAAGTATACAAACCAACAACCGCAGGGCGACGTCACTCAAGCGTGCAAACATTTGACGACGTAACCACAATCGTTCCGTACAAGAAGCTCATCATTTCTCAAAAGGAAATGGCAGGGCGTCGTTCAAACGGAACAATCTCTGTGCGTCATCGCGGAGGGGGAGTAAAGCGTAATGTTCGTGTGATCGACTGGAAGTTCGACAAGCTCGATATTCCAGCATCAGTACAAACAATCGAATACGATCCAAACCGCGGAGCACGTATCGCACTCGTTGCATACGCTGACGGTGAAAAGCGTTACATGCTTGCACCAAACGGATTGACTGTAGGAATGAGCATCGTTGTATCAAAAGAAAAGGGAGAACCAACTCCAGGTAACCGTTTCCCATTGGAACGCATTCCAGAAGGAATGTCTGTGTACAATGTAGAATTGAAACCAGGTGGAGGTGGACAAATGGTTCGTGGTGCCGGAACAAGCGCGTCACTCCTTGCGATCGAAGGTGAATGGGCAACCATTAAACTTCCTTCAGGGGAAACTCGTCTTGTATCAAAGAACTGTATGGCGTCTATCGGTGATGTATCGAACCCAGACTGGCGCCTCGTGCGTTGGGGGAAAGCGGGTCGTGTACGTCTTCGCAGTATTCGTCCAACTGTTCGTGGTAAGGCGATGAACCCAGTTGATCACCCTCACGGTGGAGGTGAAGCTCGTAACTCAATCGGTCTTCCATATCCAAAGACTCCAACCGGTAAGCATGCGCTTGGTGTGAAGACACGCAATAACAAAGTTACGGATCGCTTCATTATTCGACGACGTAACAAGAAGAAATAAATATGGCACGTAGTTTAAAGAAGGGTCCTTTCGTAGATGCACGTCTTCTCGAAAAGATTCAAAAATCAAAACCAGGTGCAGCTTCCATTAAAACATGGTCACGCTCATCAACAATCACTCCAGAAATGGTTGGTTTGAAGTTCGGAGTACACAATGGACGTGAGTTCATTGCAGTAACTGCAACAGAAAACATGGTTGGACATCGTCTAGGGGAATTTTCTCCAACACGTAAGTTCCACCGTCACGGAGGTAAGGTTGATGCAGCTCCAGCTGCAAAGCCGGCTGCAAAGGCACCAGCTAAGAAATAAAATATGCAAGCACGAGCAGAAGCAAAATTCATCCGGATTGCACCACGCAAGGTTCGCTTGTTGGTCAATCTTATTCGTGGCATGCGTGTTCAAGACGCACGCGCGCAGTTGAAATTCTCAGCAAAGCATTCTTCAGAACCAATTTTGAAGGTACTTAACTCAGCAGTAGCAAATGCAGAACATAACTTGAAGGCAGACGTTTCAAAATTCGTAGTACTTCAAGCGTTCGCAAATGAAGGACCAAAGATCAAGCGTTATACGCCTAAGGCACAAGGACGCGCCACCCTTATTCGTAAGCGCTCTTCACACGTAACAATCGTTGTGGGAGACGCTGGTGAAGCAATCTCTAAATAATACCTATGGGAACAAAAATTCACCCTAAGTCATTCCGTCTCCAAACCATTTACGATTGGGACTCAAAGTGGTTTGCGCCACGCGGAAAGATGGTAGATTTCCTTCGAGGAGATGTAGGCATTCGTGCATACGTTAAGAAGATGCTCAAGGACGCTTCCGTGGACCAGGTTCTTATCGACCGTAACACCAACAAAATCACTATTACGATCTTCTCGGCTAAGCCAGGGTTCGTGATCGGACGATCAGGAGCTGGGATTGAAGACTTGAAAAAGAAACTCCAAGCAAAGTTCTTTGCTGGAAAGAAAGTAGGTCTTAATATCAATGTAAAAGAAATCGGAAACCCAGCACTTTCAGCGGCCGTTATTGGTCAGCAGATTGCAGGAGAAACCGAGCGTCGTATGCCTTTCCGTCGTTCTATGAAGATGGCGGTAGAGCGCGTAATGAAGAGTGGTGCGAAGGGAGTAAAGGTAATGATCGGTGGACGTTTAAACGGAGCCGATATCGCTCGTCGTGAAATGATTTCAAAGGGAAGTATTCCTTTGCACAATCTTCGCGCGGACGTAGATTACGCACATACAACTGCTTATACCATCTGGGGAACCATTGGTGTAAAGGTGTGGGTGTACCGTGGAGAAGTTTTTGCTCACAAGGCAGAAGCTCCTAAGAGCGTTGAAAAGCCGATGCGCAAAGAGCGCCCTCGTCGTCATACAAACTCGAAATAGACGTATATGTTGATGCCTAAAAAAATGAAGTACCGCAAGCACCACAAGGGGCGCACCCTTGGTGACCGTGTGGCTACGACAAAAATTACTGTTGACTTCGGTCAATATGGACTCAAAGCACTTACGGAAAGTTGGGTAACCGCACGTCAAATCGAGGCAGCTCGTCGTGCAATGACTCGTCAGGTAAAGCGCGGAGGTAAGATCTGGGTACGTATTTTCCCTGACCATCCAATTACCTCTCACGGTGGAGAAATCCCAATGGGTAAAGGTAAGGGTGCAGTGGATTACTACATGACCCCAGTTCGAACTGGAACCGTAATGTTCGAAATGGACGGTGTGACCGAAGCAGAGGCACGCGAAGCGATGCGTCTTGCGTCTCACAAGCTCCCTATGAAATCAAAATTTGTAACCCGCCGCTAATCATATGGAATATAAAGATTTGGTAAGTAAGAAAGAGGCGGATTTACAGAAAATGTTAAGCGAAGAGCGTGGAACTCTCTACGATCTTCGTGTGAAATCAGCAGCAACCCCAGTACGTCAACATCGTCAGTTTAAAAAGTCGAAACAGATGATTGCACGTATTCTCACAGCAATTAACTCACAAAAGAAAGGTCAAACGAACTAAGTATGGAAGAAATCAAAACACCAGCAGAACGACGTCAGCTCAAGGGCGTTGTCACTTCTGACAAGATGAATAAAACCATTGTAGTTCAGGTTGACCGTACCGTTATGCATCCTAAATACCAAAAGCGTTACGTGGTAAGTAAGAAGTATAAGGTGCATGATGAAGAAAACGCTCACAAAGTAGGAGAGGTGGTTACTATCGAAGAAACTCGCCCTCTTTCTAAGGATAAGCGTTTCCGCGTTGTTAAATAAACGATATGTTACAACATCGAACAATGGTACAAGTTGCAGATAACACAGGAGCTAAAAAGCTTCAGGTTATTCGCGTACTTGGTGGATTCCAAAAGCGATATGCCTTCTTGGGTGACGTCGTGACTGCTGTCGTAAAAGAAGCAGCACCACACAGCACTGTTAAGAAGTCAGACGTTGTGCACGCGGTAGTCGTACGTACTCGTAAGGAAGTGCGTCGCGATGACGGTTCGTATATTCGTTTCGACGAAAATGCTTGCGTGATCATCAACCGTGAGAACAAAGAGCCAAAGGGAACACGTGTATTCGGACCTATCGCGCGTGAACTACGTGCGCTCGGATTTTCTAAGATCGTGTCACTAGCTCCTGAAGTACTTTAATCTCTATATAGATATGAAAATTCGAAAAGGAGATTCTGTGCAAGTGATGCACGGAAAAGATAAAGGAAAAACCGGAAATGTGACTCAAGTACTTCCAGCATACGACCGTGTGGTTGTAGAAGGGGTAAATGAAACAACAAAGCACATCAAGGGACGCGGAGAGCAACCAGGACAAAAGATCACATACAACGGACCTATTCATATTTCAAATGTCATGCTCGTATCTGGAAAGATGGTGGGTCGTGGAGGATATGAAATGGTAAAGAAAGACGGAAAGCTTGTGAAAACTCGCGTAATCCGTAAGGCTAAGAAACAGACAGCTCTCGCATAAATATGGCATCAACACTACAGAAGTTGTACCAGGAAAAGATCGTTAAGCAGTTGACTGAAGAGTTGGCACTTAAGAATCCAAACCAGGTACCAAAAATTCTCAAGGTAACAGTAAACTCAGGACTCAACGCAAAGCGTGATCCAAAGTTTATTGAAACTATTGTTGAAACACTTGGAAAGATTACAGGTCAAAAGCCTATGATTACCAAGGCGCGCATGTCTATTGCAGGTTTCAAAGTTCGTGCCGGCATGCCGGTGGGGGCGATGGTAACCCTTCGCGGACCACGCATGTGGGATTTCCTCGATAAGCTCGTAAACGTGGCATTCCCACGTATTCGCGACTTCCGTGGAATCGACACAAGCATTATCGATCAAAGTGGTAACTTAAACGTTGGATTCAAGGAACACATTGCGTTCCCTGAGGTCGAAGCCGACGCGATTGACTCTATTCATGGATTGCAGATCACAATCACGACAACAGCTCAGAATCGTGAAGCGGGTCTAAAATTCTTCAAGGCTCTCGGTTTCCCATTCAAGAAATAAATATGGCATCAGAAAGTCAAATTGTAAAAAGCAAGCGAACACCGAAGTTCATGTCACGCCAAGTGAATCGTTGTTGGAGCTGCGGACGAAATCGTGCATTTATGCGCGCATTCGGACTTTGCCGTATCTGTTTCCGTGAATTAGCGAACCGCGGAGAAATCCCTGGAATTAAAAAAGCAAGTTGGTAATATGTTGACAGATCCAATCTCAGATTTGCTGACCCGGTTGCGAAATGCGTCTGCTGTTAATAAAGCACTCGTTGAAGTACCGGTTTCAAAAATCAAATTAAGCATTGCAAAGATTCTTCTTAGTGAAGGGTACCTTGCTAATGTCGAACAGTACCAAGACGGAGGTCACAATATGATGCGTATTACGCTTAAGTATAGTGATTCAAAAGAACCAGCGATCACACAGGTAAAGCGTGTGAGTAAGCCAGGTCTTCGTATTTACAAGAAGTTCCAAGATCTTCGCGCGGTACGTTCTGGATACGGACTTGCAATCGTCTCAACTTCAAATGGTCTTATGACTTCGAAAGAAGCCAAGAAGCGTCATTTGGGTGGAGAAGTAATTTGTGAAATTTTCTAATTATATGTCACGAATTGGAAAAAAATTAGTAATACTTCCGGCAGGCGTTGAATTCTCATTCGCAGAAGGAGTAGTTACACTCAAAGGTCCAAAAGGAACAATCGCTCGTACATTCCCATCTTCAGTAGTCGTTGAACAAACGGTGAATGAAGCAGGAGATGCTGTGCTTGCAGTTACCGTTGTACATCCAGATATCGACAGCACCATGTGGGGAACAGCGCGCGCCCATGTACAAAACATGGTAACGGGTGTTGTGAGTCAGTGGAAAAAGTCTCTTGAGCTTAACGGAGTAGGGTTCCGTATGGCGCTACAGGGACGTCAATTGAAGATGTCTTTGGGATTCTCACATGAAGTATTTTACGATCTTCCAGAAGGGGTGAACGCTTCAATCGAAGCGAATGTTCTTTCAATCGAAGGCGTGAACCGCGACATCGTTGGGAAAGTTGCCTCAGAGATCCGTTCTCTTAAAAAGCCTGAGCCTTACAAAGGTAAAGGTTTCCGCTATACTGATGAAATCATTCGTCGTAAGGCAGGTAAGGCCGCTAAGAGTGAATAACGTATATGTTTAAACGAATTCTCAAAAAGCGTCAGCTTGCGAAACGTCGTGCGATCCGCACACGTGCGCGTATTAATGGCACTGCAGAGCGTCCTCGTCTTAGTGTATACCGTTCACTCAAGCACATTCACGCGCAATTGATTGACGACACTACTGGTCGCACACTTGCTGCATCTTCTGATCTTATGATTGAAGCTGCGGGTAAGAAGCCTGTAGAAGTAGCTACTCTTGTGGGAGCAGATATCGCAGCAAAAGCACAAAAAGCAGGTATTACTACTGTTGTGTTTGACCGTGGATCTTATAAGTACCATGGTCGCGTTGCAGCACTTGCACAAGCGGCTCGTGAAGCAGGATTAGTATTCTAATATGGCAGACGTAACAACAAATATTACAGCAGGCGCTAAGCCAGCAGCTCCAGCGTACGCACGTCCAGCATTTGCTAGCGCAACTCCTGCTCCAGGCGCAAGCCGTGGAGGATTCGGTGGTCGCGGTGGACAAGGTGGTGGTCAGGGCGGACGTGGTGGACAAGGTGGTCCAGGCGGACGCGGAAAAGGTGGACGTCGTCAGCATGAAGAACGCGAAAAGCCAGAATTTGAACAAAAAATTCTTGATCTTGCTCGTGTAACTCGTGTGACAAAAGGTGGTAAACGTATGCGTTTCCGCGCATGTCTCCTTATCGGTGACCGTAATGGGCGCGTAGGTATTGGACTTGCGAAAGGTCTCGACGTTGCAGCGGCTGTTGAAAAAGCATTCCGCCAAGCAAAAAAGAATATGATTACTGTCCCTATGGTTCACGGAACAGTGCCTCACGATGTTTCTGCGAAGTTCGGTGCGGCAGCAATCCTTCTTAAACCAGCATCAAGTGGTACTGGACTTAAGTCAGGAGGTGCGGTTCGTCTCGTTTTGGAACTTGCTGGTGTAAAGGATGCCGTTTCAAAAATCACTGGTGGTTCTAAGAACAAGATTAACAATGCACGCGCAACCTTCCAGGCTCTCGAGGCGCTTAAACTAAAGAAATAATATGGCTATTCAATTGCACAATTTACGACCTTTCAAAGGGTCGAAGGTAGGCAAGAAGCGCATCGGACGCGGTGTAGGTTCTAATTGGGGAACAACCGCAGGACGTGGACAAAATGGTCAAAAGTCACGTTCAGGTGTTGGTGGTTTGAAACGTCTTGGTATGAAGAAGCTCCTTTTGTCTACGCCGAAAGTGCGTGGGTTTAAGGCGATTGGTCGCAAGGCCTCTGTGGTGAACGTAGGTACTCTTTCGGAAACATTCGAAGCAGGCGCACTCGTTACCACACAGATTCTTAAAGACAAGCGTTTGATTCCAAATAGCGCAACTGGTCTTACAAAAATCCTTGGGCATGGCGCAATCGATAAAGCGCTTCGCATTAAGGGGTGTCAGGTTTCAGCATCTGCTGCAGAAAAAATTACTGCAGCCGGAGGTGAAGTAATTGGAAAAAAATAGAATTCTATGAAATGGATCAAGCGCATATTTGAAGTGCGAGAAGTACGAGAAGCTTTGCTTTTCATGCTTCTTGCGCTCACGGTATTCCGAATCGCGGCACATATTCCAATTCCTGGAATTGATGCAGCTGGAGTAGCCAATATTCTTGCGGCGAATCAGTTCTTGGGCCTTTTGAACCTCTTCTCTGGAGGAACGTTAGAGAACCTGTCTGTCGTTGCGCTTGGTGTAGCTCCGTATATCACTGCTTCTATCATTATTCAGCTTTTGGGAATGATCTTCCCAAGTGTGGAAGAAATGCAGAAGGAAGAATACGGTCGTCAAAAGTTGAATCGTTGGACCCGTTTTGCAACGGTGCCAATCGCACTTCTTCAAGGATATGGAATCTTGAACCTTCTCGGGGCCCAGGTGAGCGCAAGTCTTGTTGGATGGAATATTGTGCCAGCTCTCATTTCGATGACAGCAGGTACTATTTTCCTCATGTGGCTTGGTGAGCTTATCTCGGAACGCAAGGTGGGGAATGGAATGTCAATTCTTATTTTGGCGGGTATCATTTCTGGATTCCCTAAGTTCATTCAGCAAACAGCGGCAACGTATACTTCGGCGCAGCTTACGGACTTGATTCTTTTCGCAGCTCTTCTTATCTTCACTGTCGTTTCGGTGGTGATCATTACAGAAGGTCAGCGTAATATTCCAGTTCAGTATGCACGAGGACAGCGTGGTGGTACGTCTCAACGCGTACAGTCACATTTGCCAATGCGTTTGAACATGGGTGGAATGATTCCAATCATCTTCGCTATGGCAATGATCGTGTTCCCACCTCTTGTGGCGCAATTCTTCTTGAATGCCCGCACACAGGTATTGCGCGACATTGCTGCAAAGACCTTGGTGCTTTTTGGAAACCAGGTGTTCTATGGAGTGCTTTTCTTCACACTCGTATTCGCTTTTACGTATTTCTACGCATCTGTTGTCTTTAAATCAGACACGGTTGCTGACAATTTACAAAAGCAAGGTGGATTTATTCCTGGAATTCGTCCAGGTGTTGAAACTCAAGTATATCTTGAACGCGTAAAGAATCGCTTACTTCTTACAGGAGCAACCTTCCTTGCTGTAATCGCGGTACTACCGATTATCGTGCAGGAAATTACAGGAAGTCAAAATCTTGTAGTGGGTGGATCGTCAATCATCATTTTGGTGGGTGTTATTGTAGACATGATGAAACAGATCGATTCACAGGTTTCATTGCGTGAATACGAAGTGAAATAAATTCATTGCGCAAGAGACGATAAAAACACGCCGTTATGGCGTGTTTTTGTTAGGTTTTATGGGAAGAAAAGCGCTTTTGCATTTTTGTGTATAAACTGATAAGCTCGAGGCGTTATGCAATATAAAATCATTCTTTTAGGTCCTCAAGGGAGCGGTAAAGGGACTCAGGCAACACTCTTGGCGCAAGCGCTCAACATCCCAGCAATTTCGATGGGTGAACTCTTACGTCAGCGCGCTGCTCATGAATCAAATGAAGTTGGATCAAGTATCGCGAGCCGTCAAAAAGCAGGGGATCTTGTGGACGATAAGGTGGCTCTCGAGACCCTAAAGGCACATTTGGAGACGCTCGATATTTCACGTGGACACTTGGTTGATGGATATCCGCGCAATAGCGCGCAGGCACAAACATACCTTGCGTATGAAAAACCAACACATTTGATCGTGCTAGATATTCCTCGTGAAGAATCCACTCGCCGACTACTAAAGCGTGCGGAAATTGAACATCGCGAAGACGATTGGGTTGGAGTAATTGAGCATCGATTGGACGTATATGATCAAGAAACAAAGCCTCTTTTGAAGATGTTTGAAGATCTTGGGATATTGCATACCATTGACGGAACGGGTACGATTGAAGAAGTGCATGCGGCAGTCATGGCATGTTTTCAGGAATAATGAGCTGACAGGACTCGATATTAAATAAATCTATGGCAAATATAAAATCATCACAAGAAATTCAGGCAATGAGAGAGGGTGGTTTATTATTGGCCAAAGGATTGCAGGCAGCGGTAGATGCGGTGCGTCCTGGAGTCACCATGCGTGAATTAGACGAAATTGCCACAAAGGTGCTCGAGGATGGCGGAGGAAAACCGTCGTTTAAAGGATACACAGGGGGCGGTGATATTCCATTTCCGTCTACCGTTTGTATTTCGAATAATCACGAAGTTGTACATGGTGTAGGTTCGCGAGATATTGTGTTAAAAGAAGGGGACATTGTGGGATTGGATATTGGTGTTTGGTACAAGGATTTGTGTACCGATATGGCTTGCACGGTTCCTGTGGGTACTGTTTCTAAGGAGCGTCTAAAGCTCCTGCGCGTAACACGAGATTCTATGTTTGCAGGAGTAGACGCGGCAATTGCGGGAAACGAAATTGCAGACATTAGTAATGCGGTGGAAGATGCGATTAACAAAAAAGAATACGGAATTGTACGCGCGCTCGTAGGGCACGGTGTTGGACATGCGGTTCACGAATCCCCACATGTGCCTAATTTCCGTTCACGTCATTCGCCACATGTGCCTATTAAAGTAGGTATGTGCTTGGCAATTGAGCCAATGGTGACAACCGGTGGTCACGAGGTAGAAACAGCGGACGACGGTTGGACAATCGTGACTGCAGATCATTCCGATGCCGCACACTTTGAAGTAACGATTGCGATTACAGAAAATGGTCCCGAGGTGCTTACGCCACAACCTATAATCAAAGGTCTATGAAGTCATTTTTCTCTCAATTAGCTCCATTCCTTATTCCATTGGTAATTGTGGGAGGAATTGCGTATATGGTTACAAAGTCTCCAAAGGCTTCTGAGTTAGCATATGCGCCCGTGGAATACACGGGAAGTGATGTGGCAACAGGACCACAGTCATCAGGAACTTCTGTCGTCATTGAATCAGCGGAGATTAAAACGCCAAGTTTTATTAGCGTACACGAATCTATTACGCTCGCGCCAGCCCAGTCTATTGGGCATTCAGGCCTTTTACCCGCAGGGTCTTACACCGACATTCCGGTTACACTTAGTCAGTCTATGCTTCCAGGGTATCGCTATATTGTACTTCTCATGGCCGACGACGGTGATGGTGTTTTTGAGCTTGGTGTAGATTTGCCGATTATGAATAATGGCACCGTAGTGCGTCGCGACATTATTGCGGATGCGCCAGCGCAGTAGTATGCGATGCCTTGGAGTAGACTTCGGACTCAAAAAAACAGGCTTTGCACTTGGAGATAGCGAAAGTAAGGTCACCGCTCCAATGAATGTTGTATTAGCGCGTGATCTTGAGTCTGCACTTATGCGCACAGTGAAGGTGGAGGGGATTGAACTGATTGTGCTAGGGAAACCAAATAACAGTACGAAGCCTGAACAGGAAGAGAAACGTGAAGTATTTCTTGCTTTTGCGCGCACACTTGTACCGGTGGTGGAAATAGACGAACGATATACAACGAAAGAAAGTCAGGCTATGCAAGAAGAAGGTGATACCGCTGACGAAGACGCACTCGCCGCGCAAATAATTCTAGATGCCTATTTTAATGAGCTATGAGTTGGCAGGCGGTGAAGGGGGAAGGGATTGTGCTTCTTGCTGAACCGTTTCGTGAATCGGATCGCGTTTATATTGTGTTAACGAAAGATCATGGGAAGATCCGAATTTTTGGTCGAGGAGCACAAAAAGGTAAAGCGAAGTTGGCGCCTTTTTTAGAACCGTTTTCTGTGGTTGATTTAGAATGGATTGATGGGCGGCGCGGTGCGACTATTATTTCCGCCGACCGTAAGGAGCGGTTTTTAATGATCGAAGGGAATTACCATTTGCGGAACTTGGCTCATATTGTGAATCATGAAATTGATCGTCATGCACGTGAACATGATGTACATCCAGAATTGTATGACATGCTCCTTTCTTGGATGCGAGAATTGAATACTAATCCAATTGACTCATATACGCGTAAAGCATTTATGCTGGGCGGGTTCTTTTTGCAGTTTTTAGGACATATGGGGTATCAGGTACAATTGCAGGACTGTTTGGTGTGCACACAGCGCATTATGCCTCTTTCATTTCGTTGGCATGGGGGTAAGGGGGGATTGGTGTGCAGCGACTGTGCTCGCAAAAATGATGAAGAATGGCATATTTCAACCTTGCTACACGAGGATGTGCTGCGACTTTTGCGCTTTACGGGAGGAGAGACCGATTTCACCCAATTGCGCCATATGCGCTTACCAGGGAGCCATGTGGCTGAGTTTATCAAGGTAGTTGATGATCTCATTAAGTATCATTTGCCCGACGCGCCAGCGGCTCCTTTTTGGAACCCCATTTTGGAGGATTTTGTGTTAAAATAAGGGTATGAAGTTTGATATTGAGCAAGAAGCATATGCGGGACCTTTTCCGGTCCTTCTTGAGTTATTGGATAAGAAGGAATTGACGATCTCTAATGTTTCTTTGGCGCGTATTGCAGAAGATTTTGGGCGCTATTTGAATACGCATGAGGTGCATAATGAAGAATTGGCGGATTTTTTACTCGTGTCGTCACGATTGATCTATCTAAAGACGAAAGAATTACTGCCTTACCTGGAGATCGCAGAAGAGGAAGCAGAGGTGGATTTGGCGGAACAGATTCGTATCTACCAGCACTTTGTAGAGTATGCACAAAAAATCCGTACTTTGTATGAGAGTCAGGAGGGGTTATTTGAGCGACCATTTAATACTAAATTGGTGGATCGTAAATTTGCACCTTCTATACTAAGGCTTGATGAGGTTCACAAATCATTCCTAGGTGTGATTAAAAAGAATGAGCCGTTCTTTTTGCTTCGTCAGGCGACCATGGAGCGTGTGGAAACGGTGAAGGAGCGCATTGAACGACTAACGGACATGATTAAAACAAAGGCACGTTTTGGTTTTCGCGAATTAACCGCCAAGTCTGGATCGCGTGCCGATATTATTGTAAGTTTTTTGGCTTTATTAGAACTTGTAAAATCGCGTTTGGTGCGCGCGACGCAAGGGGAAGATCATGATATTATGATCGAACGTATATGAGTGAACTGATGGGAAAAATTGAGGCTGTTTTATTTGTGGAAACCAAGCAGGTTTCTTTTGGAGTACTTGCAAAACAGATCGGTGTAAATACGGAAGAGGTTGCTCAGGCGATTGAGTCCTTGGTTGGGTTACGTAATGTAGCAGGGTCGGGCATCCATGTATTGGTACATGACCAGCAGGTGTCGCTTGTGACTAATCCAGCGCATGCGCAATTAGTTCAAGGAATTTTAAAAGAAGAGCTTTCAGGAGAACTTACGCGACCACAATTGGAGACGCTTACTATTATTGCGTATCGTGGGCCTTTGACGCGCTTAGAGGTTGAACAGATTCGCGGAGTGAATTGTCAGATTATTCTGCGTAATTTACAGATGAGAAATTTGATTGAAGAAGTTGAGGGAGACCTGGTTGCCACATATCGTGTGACATCGGAATTTTTAAAGACCTTGGGACTTACTTCAATCAGCGCCTTGCCAGAGTATGAGGCTTTTAGAAATGACGAACGCATTTCAACTTTAATTAGCGGGCAAAATAAATAGTATGTTGAATGAATTATTTTCTACATTTATTTTGCATCAGCTTTCAACGGCTTTGCTACCAACGGATGGTGCACAATTAGAAGCGGCAGCGCAGGGTCAGGAATATGAAGAAAATTCATATGGGGAACATGGGCGTCCTTTTAACGCGTATTTACAATTTGTAAATGAAAATGCTCCGGTTAAAATAGATAGAGATAGCTTGGGGGTGGCGACCACTGCTAAAAGTTCTATTGTAGTGGATGCAAAGACGGGCGTACTTTTATATGGGGAGCATCCATATGACGTGCGTTCAATCGGGAGTGTCACGAAGCTCATGTCTGTTATGGTCTTTTTGGATACCGCTCCGAATTTGAATACTGTTGTAGTGCTTGATCCAAAGACAGATTTAGTAACGGGTGGAAAACAATATGTTGCATTTTACGATGGGATTACAATCCGTGATTTATTGGGCGCGATTTTAATTGGGTCAGACAATTCGGCGACGCAGTCATTGGTGCGTTTTTCAGGACTTACGGAAGAAGAGTTTATTAACAAAATGAACGAAAAAGCCGCTAACCTTGGCCTCTCTAAGACATTTTTTACGGACCCAACAGGTATTCGGGCAACTAATGTTTCTACCGCTTTTGATTTGTCTAAATTGCTTACAGCGACGCAATCGTATAAGGAAATGCAGGACTATATGCGTTCTGCGACATATTCATTCACACAGGTAAGCGGACATGCCGTTGTAGTGGAAAATACCAATGATGCACTACGTTCGTATCGGGGGGATTCGGCGTACCGAGTGGTGGCTGGAAAGACGGGATACTTGCCTGAGGCGGGGTATGTGCTGGCAAGTACAGTGGAGAGCCGAGGAAAAACGGTGCATACAATTGTTATGGGTTCTGATTCGAAAGAATTGCGTTCAATTGAAATGCGCGCTTTGGCGGAATGGGCATTTAGAGTATTCCGTTGGCCAGATGAAGTATGATAGATATAGTAGCAAGTACACTGCGCGACATATCACCCGAGGTAGCGGTTCTTATTATTTCCGCGATTCCGTTATTAGAATTGCCTGTAGGTCTTGTATCGGGTATTTTCGTTTTTCATCTAGTTCCGTGGCAAGCGCTCGTATATGCAGTACTTGGCAATGTTCTTCCGTTAATTCCTTTGTTTTTGGGTCTCGAATGGGCGCGTACAGTATTTTATAAAGTGTGGAATCGGGCCGGTCTTGCACTTGATCGATTTATTGATCGAGCAAAAACAAAAGTGCATGGGCACTATGAACTGTATGGTATGTTGGGCCTCTTTGCATTTACCGCTTTACCGTTTCCATTGACGGGTGTTTATACAGCAACAGTTGCGGCGGTATTTTTGCGTCTTCCGCTTTGGAAGTCATTTTTTAGTATCCTTCTGGGGATTATTGCAACCGGTTTTTTGGTCTGGGGCGTTTCGCTTGGCATTATTCGAATCCCTGCATGGCTAGCGCCATAAGGAACTATAAAGTAATTGAGAGCAAAAAGGAGATGAAGACAGCTTGATAGAGAATTCCGGCTACGAGAGGGATATCTCCAATTTTACTTGTGAATGTATTGTGTACGCGCAAATGAAAGGCAAAAAAAGATTTCATCCAACGGCGTTTTGAGGCTTCGTAGATTCCCACGAAAACATCGGGCAGAATACTTCCAGCGACACCGGTTGAAAGTGCGAGAAGCGCAGAGTGTGGAGTAATATTTACCAAGAAAAGAAGAAGGTAGATGGCAAGTGCATTGTCGATCGCGGCATATGCATAAGGTCCAATAGATTTTTGCTTGCTAAAATGTTTTGCGCCAAGAGCAGAGTCACCATGGGGAATGGTATCAAGAAGGAAGTGTGCACAAAAACCGAGTACGAATCCAAGGGCTGGATTGTTCACGGTAAGACCGATCGCAGTTCCCACGGCCACATGCGTTGTCATGGTCATAATGACATTAGGATAGATGATTTGGGGCTATTATGCAATATTGACCTTTTTGATTGATTTTGCTACGATTGGCCTACATTGGTACATGCCGTGGTGGCGGAATGGTATACGCGACGGACTCAAAATCCGTTTCCTGCAAAGGATTGAGGGTTCGAGTCCCTCCCACGGTACCAGGACTGTGTAGCTCAGTTGGTTAGAGCGAGGGACTCATAAGCCCTAGGTCGTGAGTTCGAATCTCACCTCAGTCACCAAAAACCCCCGATTGATTCGGGGTTTTTTGTTTGTTAAAAGGTGTTTTTGTTTGGGAACTAGTGATACCCTATACGTAAGACTATGTGGAAAGAGCTATGGAAAAGTAAGGGGATTCGAGGCGCCCTATTGGTAAGCTTTGTACTTATTGTACGTCAGTGTTTGGAGTTCTTTGAAAGCGTTCCGCCGACAGGGATTTTTTGGGTAGATATAAGTACATTCGTGCACGCGGGTATTTTCTATACATTCTTTTTTACAGTGATCGCATTATGCCTTGCACGATTCACGGGCTGGACGAATGTACGCGCTTTTACGGAGCTTATAAGAGTTTCCCCTTTGCTTCTTGTGGCGCCTATTGTTGATGTATTATTTTTCGGTCGATACGGCGCCCCCATGAGTTATAACTTTGTTGGAATTACGGATTTTTTTACCTCTCTTTTTTCTTTCTTTGGACCGATTACATTGGGGGGAGTAACGCTTGGAATGCGTTTGCAGGTATTGGGAATTTTGGGATTAGTTGGGTATTGGGTCTATAAAGAAAAAAAGAGTATCGGGGAATCAGTATTAGCCATTCTTTTTCTATATGGAGTGATTTATGTAATTGCAAGTGCACCATCATTTTTTGGATGGCTCGAGTGGCTACGTACAGGTGAATTACAGATGCCTATTGGTGCAGCCGTATTTTCTGCGATTGATCAAAATGTATTGCGTACTTGGGATTGGGGAATTGGAGGATGGATGACGATACTACGGTTTAATATGGTCATGGCGCAGCTATGGTTTTTAGGATTAGCCGGAATTGGATATGTACATACACGCAAACTCTTCACGCTGGTTTATACGAAAAGTAGGGCATTGCGAGCAGGTTTATACGTGGGGTTTATGGGACTGGGTGCACTCATCGCTCCTTCTTATGTGCTTAATGTCGATATCGCGATTACGCCCGTAACGCTCGTGAGCGCGATGCTTGCGGTATTCGTAGCTGTGTCGGTGTGGACCTATGCTTTTGTGGTGAATGATTTATACGACACCGTGGCAGATGAATTGGTCCATAAAGATCGTCCCTTGCCACAAGGGATTGTGGGTCGTGCGGAAATGGTGTGGGCGGGTATGCTTGCGTTTGCAGGATCGCTCGTTGGAGCGTTTTTACTTCCTTGGCCGAGCACACTGGGTATTGTTGTCTTTCTTGTTTGCGCCACGCTCTACTCTGTTCCACCGTTTCAGTTGCGTCGATTTTTCATGGTCCCACAATTGCTCATGGCGATTGCGTCTCTAGGCATTTTATATTTTGGGTATGCGCTCGCTGCAAAAGAGTCTCTTATGACGACTGATATTCGCCTCGCTATTGCCGTCGGGTCTTTGCTGTTTGGATTTTGGTTCTTTAAAGATATCGCGGACATGAAAGGGGATAAGAGGGCGGGATATAAAACGATCATGACACTATATGGAAAGGAGATTGGACCTTGGGTGGCATATGGAATTTTTATATTCGCAACATTGGTGCCTATGATTCTTTTTCCAAGTGTTACAAAAAGTATCTTTTGGGTGGTGATGGATATAGTGCTCTTTTTCTTAATTAAGAAGGGATATGTTTCCGAGGCGCTTATACCTATTTTGTTGATTGGATATATTGCAGTGCTCTTTGGTTAGGGTTTGACGAAAAAGCCATTTTCCTATAGGATACGCCTGCGGGGTAGAGCAGCCTGGTAGCTCGTCGGGCTCATAACCCGAAGGTCATTGGTTCAAATCCAATCCCCGCAACCAAAAAACGGTCATCTGCTGATGGGCGTTTTTTGTTTGGTATAAAAAAGGGCGCCGTTTCCAGCGTCCTAAGGGTTGCGCACGATCTTGAGTCGCGTGTTTTGCCACAGGGGTAGAGTTGGGGCTGTGATGGCCAATTTGGGCTGAAGGCCACCCTTATAGGGGCTGCGCAAGCGACGTACGATGACGCCGGTATCAAGGCGGTACATCTCAAGCGTATTGTCGAAGTTTTCGAGGTCTGGAGGGACGCGCGAATCCCAATTGAGCATGATGCGTCCCCAGTGCTGTTCGACGGAGGAGATGCGTACGATTTCAAGGTGTTCCAAGGCGCGAGGTGCGAGGCGCATAGCATTCGAAAGATCGGTGGTAATCGCCCTTAGAACGGGTTGATCGGTTTCGCGGTCATGGCCTTCTACGATATGCCATCCTGAGGTGCTTGTGATCGAATGTTTAGCCCAAAGATCTGTGCAAATGTCCCTTGCCCAGGTTGTCTGTTCTTCCAAACGATCAATGTCGTGAGGGGGAACGATGGACCAACACAGTAGACGATTCGCTTCGCTTAGCATGACGAAAACCTCCCCGTCAGAATCTAGCATTTTTATTAAAACTGTCAATGGCGTAAGGGCTATGAATGTGATAATATTGTGCCTATATGGCGCATATCGTTTCAGTAGTAAATCAAAAGGGGGGAGTAGGAAAAACAACGACTTCTGTTAATTTAGCTGCGTATTTAGCGGACATGGGAAAGTATGTGCTATTGGTGGATTTGGATCCGCAGGGAAATGCAACGAGCAGTTTGGGGTTGAATCATCGTGAACTCCCAGGGACTTATGAAGTTCTTTCTAAAACACATGATGTAAAGTCGGTTATTGTTCCAACGCCACATCATGGATTGTTTGTCCTCCCTGGAACAGAAAATTTAGCAGGAGCATCTGTTGAATTAGTTTCAGAAATTGGGCGCGAGCGAAAATTACACGAGGCATTATTGCCGATTCGTAATGACTACGATTATATTATTATCGACAACCCGCCGTCATTAGGGCTTTTGACGATTAATGGATTGGTTGCGTCAGACAGCGTGCTTATTCCGGTGCAAGCAGAATATTTTGCACTTGAAGGATTGGGGCAGCTTATGAATACGGTGCAACTTGTGCGCCAATCAATCAAACCTGAATTAGAAATTATGGGGGCGGTGATTACGATGTTTGATCCACGCACAAAGCTTTCTCGCCAAGTATTAGAGGAACTGTATCGCCATTTTCCACAAAAGATTTTCCGTTCGGTGATTCCTCGCAGTATTCGGTTAGCCGAAGCGCCAAGCTTTGGAAAGACCATTTTGCATTATGATCCTACGTCAAAGGCAGCAAAAGCATATGCGCGTTTGGCAGAGGAATTCGTGACGCGTGAGCAGGGCGCATAATTTGTTATACTACGTGCATATATGTCGAAACCATTAGGGGGCCTTGGGCGAGGGTTAGGAGCACTGATTCCACCAGCGATCCAACCAGTGATTGAAACGGGAACAAAAATGGGTGAGGTGATTGATTTGGATACCGCACATGGACTGCGTATTTTAGAGATTTCACCTGATGCCATTGTTGAAAATCCACATCAGCCACGTTTGTTTTTTAATGAGGAAGATTTACACGATCTTAAACTATCTATTCAAGAACACGGGATTTTGCAGCCATTGGTGGTGACAAAAAAAGGTCCTGGAAGTTATGAGTTAATTGCAGGGGAAAGACGTTTACGTGCATCGCGCGCGATCGGACTTAAAGTGGTACCAGTTATTGTTCGTGATGAAATTACGGAACAGAAGAAATTAGAATTAGCGCTTATTGAAAATATTCAGCGCGCGCAATTGAATGCGGTTGAAGAAGCGAAGGGGTATCAAGGGTTAATGGATTTGTTCGGACTTACGCAGCAAGAGGTGGCGGACCGCGTAGGAAAGAGCCGTTCGAATGTTGCGAATACCATTCGCTTACTTGAATTGGACCCAGAAATGTTAGAGGCGCTTGGGGACGGGCGCATTACGCGCAGTCATGCACGCACCTTGCTGGCGGAAGCAGATATGGGGAAGCGTCGCCTGTTATTTGATCGTATGCTTAATGGGGGCGTAACGGTACGTGAAGCGGAAGCCGCAACGTATACAGCAAGCCGTAAGATGACTGATGGAAAAGATGCGACGGTATTAACACTTGAAAAAGAATTGCGCGAAGCGCTTGGAACCAAGGTGATGATCAATATGAAAAATGGGAGTGGAAAATTACAGATCGCATTCTATTCAAAAGAGGAGTTGAAGAAGTTGATCGAGCAACTTACGAAGAAATAGATGAGAAAAAAGTAGGGCCCCGGCGCGACTGCGGAGTTCCGCAGGTTCGCGCCGGGGCCTTGTAGGTCAGGCGACCATCCGGTCATTGATCTCAATCGAGACGATCTCACCATCGTCCCAGATGACCGAGAACGTGACGGTGTTCGGGGGGTCTTCGGGGCGCTGGCGGTCGCGCAGGATGCACTCGGTGACCTCCAGGGTCTTCCCGGTGCGCTTCGCGATGATGTTCGCGAGACGGCCCTCGAAGTCCTTGCGCTTGTTGCGCCAGTCGTAGTCTTCCGGGTGCGCTCGCATGTGGATGTCGAGCTCTTCCTTGAAGATCCGCGCACAGTCGCGCGCGAAGTCTTCGTGTGTGTCCTTGATCATGGCCCACCCCTCCTTGCTCCAGTTGTGCTGTGGCACTCGGTGCTGCACGGGACTCACTCGTTCCAATTGCATGGCTGGCTCCTGTCACGCATGCAGAGTGCATGGTGATGTTTTAAACTACCAAAAAACGCTCTTTTTGTCAAGATTCGACCAAGGCCAAATCTCGAACTAAGAGCGCTTCATGAGGGACTGCAGGAGCGATTTACGGTCCTTTTTAAGGGCATCACGGATCTTTTGGCGGGCGTGGTGCGTATGAACGAATTTGAGCCAGTCGCCATTTGGATATTTGCGGTTCTTGTCGGTAATGATTTCACATAGGTCGCCTGACTTCAATTCGGCGTCCAAGTTCACGAGTTGGTGGTTGATGCGCGCGCCTACCGCTTTGTTCCCAATCTCGGTGTGGATATGATACGCAAAATCGATTGGCGTGGATTCGGAAGGGAGGTCAATGACGTCGCCCTTTGGCGAGAAGACGAAAATACGGTCTTGGAACATGTCGAGCTTAATTTCATCGAGCTTTTGAACGAAGTCGTCCGCATGAAGTTCTTTTTGAATTTTTGCAATATCATCCATCCATTGTACTTGGCGGCCACGCACTTTTTCGCCTTCCTTGTAGCGCCAGTGAGCAGCAATACCGTATTCTGCTTCTTCGTGCATTTCGGTTGTACGAATTTGGAATTCTAAAATAGAACCATCTTCTGCAATCACGGTTGTGTGCAAAGATTGATATCCATTTGGTTTTGGCTGCGCAATATAGTCCTTGATACGACCCGGCATTGGACGGAAAATACTATGTAAAATTCCAAGAGCGGCATAACAATCGCTTACATCACCGACGATGATGCGCAGGGCGACGATATCGAAAACTTTACTCATATCGTCGCCATATTTTTCTAACTTGCGATACAGGCTGTAGCAATATTTAATGCGACCGTGAATATTCGCATTCTTGATTCCGTGTTCCAAAAGAGCGTCTTCCACTTGCTGCATTGCCTTGTTCATGGAAGGACCGAATTTCTTTACGCGCTGTTCTAGCAAATGCTTGGTCCAATTGTATTCCTTTGGTTGAAGATATTTAAAACTATAGTCTTCAAAAAGACCACGATATTCGCCCATCCCCAAGCGATTCGCAATTGGCGCATAGATTTCCATGACTTCTTTCGCAATACGGATACGCTTATGTTCTGGAATTACATAAAGCGTTTCTAGATTGTGCATGCGGTCGGCGAATTTAATAAAAATAACGCGTACATCTTTTGCCATCGCAATAAACATATTGCGTAGGTTTTCCACGTAACGGTCCAGCCCACGATATTTCACGTGACCCAATTTCGTAACGGCCGCGACCATTCCGGCAATATCTTCTCCGAATTCTTTTTGAATGTCTTCGATAGTAACGCTCGTGTCTTCGGCGACGTCGTGCAGTAATCCTGCGGCAACAACGGCAGCAGGGAGCTGCCAGTTCACGAGCTTAGCGCCTGTGGCAAATACATGAGAGAAGTAGGGGTCGCCCGTTTTACGCACTTGACCTTGGTGTGCCGCATGAGACATTTCATAGGCACGCCGAATAAGGTCGATATCTTCTTTCGAATATCGATCGGGTGAAAGCTTTGCCTCTAATATGTCAAAAGAGGTTTGTGGTTCTTGCAATGCGGGCATAATCTTAGAGTAACACGCTGCGCGAAACTTTCAAATAAGAAAAATAGGCATCATGCCTATTTTGTCTTTTCGCGCGGCCATCGAGCCTTTGGATTAGCTCGTTTTGCTGCCAAGCGTTCAATAGCGGTTGCGAGGTCTACGGACAGTGGATCGCGTGATTTTGGTACGGATACATTGGTTTTTCCGTCCGTAATGTATGGTCCAAATCGTCCCGTCTTCACAAGAATGGTCTTCTTGGTTTCAGGATCTTCACCAAGTGTTGCAAGCGGTTCTTGTTGTTTCTTTTTTAGTTCCGCGGCTTCTGCGACAATTGTGCGTGCTTCGGCTTCGGTAATGGTAAGAACGTCATAAAGTTCAGGGGGGATGGATGCGTTTACGCTTCCGGCTTTGAGGTAGGGTCCGTAAGGTCCAATGAGTCCTTGAATGTCTGTACCGTCTTCGAGTTTTCCAATAAGGCGTGGAAGCGTAAGTAAGTCGAGCGCTTGTTCAAAGGTTACTTGGTCAAAGTGTAAGTCCTTTGGAAGCGAAATATTTTTTATTGTTTCTTTTTCCTCAGGATTCCCTAGCTGAATGTAGGCACCGAATCGTCCTGTGCGTGCATGAACGGGGAGTTTTGTTTTTGGATCAGTTCCCAAGAGACGTGGCTTTACGATATCTTCGCGTGAAAGGCTCTTGTCTTTTTCTTTCAAGTTCTTGTGGAATGGTTCGTAGAACTCCTTCATGACCTTTTGCCATTTCACTTCACCTTCGGCGATGTCGTCGAATTTCTTTTCCATGTCGGCTGTGAATTCGAAGTCCACGATTTCAGAGAAGTGCTGCACGAGTAAATCGGTAACAATGAACGCGATGTCCGTTGGTTCTAATTTCTTTTGGTCGTCGCGAATCACATAGCCACGACTTTCAATCGTACTAAGCGTTGGGGCGTAGGTAGAAGGGCGACCAATGCCGTGTTCTTCCAAAATCTTAATGAGTGACGCATCTGAATAGCGTGCGGGAGGTTGTGTGAAATGTTGCTTTGGTTCGATTGACTTTGCTTTGAGTTTTTCTCCCTTTGCAAGTTCTGGCAAAATCGTTTCGTTCGCCGCACGGTATACCCGCATGAATCCATCAAACACAATGGTACTTCCGTTCGCTTTCATGCGGTATTTGTCTGCATCGAGCGCGATACCTGTACGTTCAATGACAGCAGAAGGCATTTGGCTCGCCAAGGTTCGACGCCAAATCAAGTCATACAATTTGTATGCCTGTGGTTCGACTTCTCCTTGTAGATCGTCAGGGGTTACACGTGGGTCGGTTGGACGAATTGCTTCGTGGGCTTCTTGGGCACTCTTGTCACTCGTCTTGTAGTGAACCGCTCCTTTCGCATAGGTATCCCCAAATGTTTCCTTAATGTACGTTTGTGCTTCGCCTAGGAATTTTTCAGAAAGGTTAAGCGCGTCGGTACGCATATAGGTAATACGACCGGTTTCATATAATTGTTGCGCCAGACGCATGGTCTGCTTAGCGCTGTACCCAAGTTTATTGTTCGCTTCTTGTTGCAAGATTGAAGTACGGATTGGGGTAGGTGGTTTTTTCTTTACTTCTTTTTTCTCAACGCTTGTAACGGTGAGTTCGCTTGAACGCAATACCTCGGTAGCGATCATGGTGTCTTTTTCATTGGTGAGCGGTTCTTTTTCAAGTGTCTTTCCGTCAATTGAAAAAAGCTTTGCTTCAAATGCCTCTTTTTTCGTTTCAAAATTTCCGGTGACTGACCAGTATTCGTCTTGTTTGAATGCTTGGCGTTCACGTTCACGTTCCACAACTAAACGAACCGCAACAGACTGTACGCGTCCTGCCGAAAGACCGCGCGCAATTTTTTTCCACAAGAATGGGGAAAGTTCATAACCCACGAGACGGTCGAGAACTCGGCGCGCTTGCTGCGCATCAACAAGGTCCATTAAAATGTGGCGTGGGTGCGCAAGCGCTTCTTCAATCGCATGCTTCGTGATTTCGTGAAAGGCAATGCGTTTTACCTTTTCTACATCTAATCCTAAAATTTCCGCTAAGTGCCAAGAAATTGCTTCTCCTTCTCGGTCTTCATCGGTTGCAAGGTAGATTTCATCTGCCTTTTTTGCGAGCTTCTTTAATTCGTTTACGCGCTGCTTTTTGTCCTCAGGAACGATATAGGTGGGGGTGAAATTCTTCTTTACATCCACTCCTGTTTCGTTTTTTGGAAGGTCACGAATATGCCCAAATGACGAAATGACATCATATTGAGCTCCTAGAAATTTCTTGATTGTTTTTGCTTTCGTCGGAGACTCAACGATTAATAATGCCTTCATATCGCGCTTATCATGCGTAACGGACCCGAACTTGTCAAATCGGGTACGAAGTGGCCTGTTTAATGATATCGGCTTCCGCGTACCAGTGTGTGCGTAGCTCGCCGGTTAGATAGAGGGAGCCGGTAATGAGCAATACGTCGTTTGGCGTAAGTGATTTCTGGACTTCAATAAGTGCTGTGTGAGGGTCAAGGAATGCGCGACCGCGCTTGCTTGCAGGAATCATTTTCAAGAGGGCGGAAGGATTGGTTACTTTTTTGTGGTCCATGCGCGCACGCGTGGTATGAATGATGGACGCATGTGGGTAGAGCTTTCGTAGCATGAGTGAGGCGTCTTTGCCTGCACCTGTTCCAAAAATGATGATTGGTTTTTTGCCTAGTGTTTTGAGATGGTCTATTGTCGCTTGGATTTTTGCAGGATTGTGAGCGCCGTCCAAAATGATGTGTGGTTTTGTGGAAATGGTTTCGAATCGACAAGGGAGGCGCTTGAACATAGCGATTCCTTCCTTGACGGCCTCCGCGGTGAATCCGAGTTCAAGCGCTGTGGTCGCAGCGACTCGAATATTGTGATTCAAGTGTGCGGGATTTTCCGGTGATTCAAACTGAGGAAGCATTTTATGTGCGAAAAAGAGTGCAGCTTCTTTTTCGATCGCTTCGTCCATGAAAATCTTTTTAAGACGTGCGCGTTCTTCACCAACGATTGCAAGTCCATGAGGTTTTATGATTCCAGATTTTTCATGCGCAATTTCTTCGAGCGTTTCTCCAAGAAGTTCAGTATGGTCTTTGTCTACATTGGTAATCACGGCCGCTTCCGTTTTTAATACCGCATTTGTACTGTCATATCGTCCACCTGCGCCCACTTCTAAAATAACCCATTCTACTTTTTCTTTTGCGAATAGGTGTAAGCCAAGAGCGGTACACAGACTTAAGAATGAAATCGGTGGATGCTTTTCTAGATACTGTTCATAGGCCGCCTCAACCTCGGCTCGCGTCATTAACTCAGTGGAAACACCGCGTCCATGGTTTGCATCTATGGGTTTGACCACGACAGGAACGCCGATGTCTTCAGCAACTTCCCAGGCATCTTGCGGATTTTCCACCAGCCTGCCTTCGGGAATCGGAACGCCGCAGGCTTGCAGCAGAGTCTTGGTTAGATCCTTGTCGCTGGCAATACTTTCCGAGATCGCACTGGTTTTGTCCGTTTCCGCCGTCCAGATGCGGTGTTGGCGAGCGCCATGGCCCAGTTGAACCAGATTGCCTTCAGTCAGCCGGAGCGCGGGGATATTCCGCTCGCTGGCGCCAATAACGATGCATGCGGTCCTCG